>NZ_JAQBOI010000303.1 GCF_028288105.1 Mucilaginibacter sp.
TTTTGTTCTTTACTCCTTCATCACTAACTAAACTTTGCCACAAGGAAAAAAACCTTTAGTTTTGCAGTGCTAATAAAAATTACATTGCACGTACCCCAAATGCTTGTTCAACAACCAACCGATAGTATTTTTACCCAGCTTGATACATTTGGACACAAAAAAGTTGTGTTTTGCAGTGACCCTGATACAGGCTTAAGGGCAATCATAGCTATACATGATACCACACTTGGCCCGGCTTTTGGCAGTACACGTATGTGGGCTTACAAAACTGAAGGTGATGCATTAAACGATGTTTTACGGCTTTCAAAAAGCATGACCTACAAATGCGCTATTGCAGGGCTAAACATGGGCGGCGGTTATTCGGTTATTATTGGCGACGCGCACAAGGATAAAACCGAAGCGCTGATGCGCAAATTTGGCCGGTTTGTAAAAAATTTGAACGGTGAGTTTATTACCTCTGAAGATGTAGGGACAAACCCGCGCGATATGGAATACATCCGTATGGAAACCCAGTATGTAACCGGCATTCCAGAGAGCTTAGGTGGCAGCGGCGACCCTTCGCCAATTGCAGCAAAAGGCGTATATATGGGTATAAAAGCCTGTGTTAGGGAGCAGTTTGGCAACGATAGCCTTACCGGTAAATCGGTAATTGTGCAGGGTATAGGCCATGTTGGCGAAAACCTGGTGAAGTTGCTGCGCGATGAGAACGCTAAAGTGTATATTAGTGATATTAACGACGAGCGTACCCGCCAGGTATCAAAAAAATACGGTGCCGAAGCAGTATCTAACAATTCGATATTTGATATTGATGCTGATATTTATTCGCCCTGTGCTTTAGGGGCCACTATTAATACCGAAACTATTAAAAAAATTAAGTGCGGTATTATTGCGGGCTCTGCAAACAACCAATTGCAGGATGAGCATGTGCATGGAGAAATGTTATTAGAAAAAGGAATACTATTTGCGCCCGATTACGTTATTAACGCGGGTGGTATTATTAATTGTTACTCGGAACTGATGGGCTTTAGCAAAAAACGCACCCTGCAGCTTACCGAAAATATTTATGAAGCAACCCGGAATGTTTTAAAACTTTCTAAGCTTGAAAACCTTTCTACAACAGATGCAGCAAACAAAATTGCCGAAAAACGTATTGCAGATATTAAAAAAGTAAAATCAACCTATTAAATTTATCATAGGCGCGCTTTAGGCGTACCATAATCGTTCTTACAAATGTTAAACAGAAGGCACCTACGGGTAAAAGTGTTACAGTCGCTGTACGCGTTCCATCAATCGGATACAAGAGATATTAAAGCGCATGAAAAAAACCTGCTTCACAGCATAGACCAGGTTTTTGAAATGTATATATGGATGCTATCGCTGATAAGCGAGGTAATTGATTATACAGAAATTGATGCCGAGGAAAGGGCCCACAAACACTTACCTACCGCGGATGACCTTAACGCAAGTGTTAAAATATTAAGCAACCGTTTTATCGTGTCGCTTAAAGATAACAGGGATTATCTTATTGCCCTTAAAAAGTATAAAGTTGAGTGGTCGTTTGATCCTGAACTGGCAAAATCTTTATTCTTCACGCTTAAAAACTCACCTGAGTATGCCGAATATCTGGCAAAAACGGATGATACCCTACAAACTGATAAAGACATTATTAAGTTCATCTTTAAAAAGGTGATCCTGAAATCGTCATTGGCTGAGCAGGTTTTTGAAGATAAATTTATTTACTGGCCGGTTGACCGCGAGGTTTTACAAGCCCTGATAGCCAAAACATTCAAGAATTTTTCATCGGATAATTATGCCGAAAACAAACTTGCCGATATTAGCGGTAACTGGGTTGAAGACAGGGAATTTGTTGTAAACCTGTTTGAGCAAAGCATCCGCCATGATGCGGCCTACCAGGAACTTATCGCCCAGAAAACCCAAAATTGGGAGCCTGATCGTATTGCCATGATGGATACTTTGTTAATGAAAATGGCTATCGTAGAATTTATTAATTTTACATCTATCCCGGTAAAAGTTACTATTAACGAGTACCTGGAGATATCAAAAGAGTTTAGCACCCCTAAAAGTAATTCATTTATAAACGGTATATTAGACAAGATTTTATTTGAACTTAAAGCCCAGAATAAAATAAAGAAAATAGGCAGGGGATTAATAGAATAACAACCAATGAAAAAACTGTTTTTATGTACAATTATTGCGGGTTTGCTTTTTACAGCCTGCAACCAATCAAGCCAAAACGCTACAGCAGCCGTTGCTGATGCCGGAAACGTAAGCGCAACCAACGCGCCTGTAATGAAGTTTGAAAAAGAAACTCATGATTTTGGGAAGATCAAAGAAGGCGATAAGGTTACTTACGAATTTAAGTTTACCAACACAGGTAAATCGCCGTTGATTATTAAAGATGCAATTGCAACATGCGGCTGTACAAAACCCGAATGGCCAAAATCGCCCATACAACCAGGTGCCGATGGTGCAATTAAAGTTACTTTTAACAGTGCAGGTAAAATGGGCTTACAAGATAAGCAGATCACAATTACAGGCAATACTGTACCGGCGCAAAGCATGGTGCACTTAATTGGCGAAGTAACAACAAGTACTACAAAATAATATAAATTAGAAAAATGATAGCAACAGTTTTATTACAGGCCGGCGGTGGCCTTGGCGTTCAGCAATTGATTATGTTTGGTGCAATTGCCGTAGTATTTTATTTTTTCATGATCCGCCCGCAAATGAAAAAACAAAAAGATCAGAAGAAATACGTAGAAGAACTTAAAAAAGGTGATAAAATAATTACAACTGCCGGTATACACGGTAGAATATTTGAAGTAGCCGAGACAACTTTTTTAATTGAAGTTGAAGGTGGTACTAAAATACGTTTTGATAAATCGGCTGTATCGTTAGAGGCTTCAAAAGCGCTAAATACACCGGCTCCTACGGCTAAAAGCTAAAAAGCTCAAGGCTAAAAGCCGAAAGCCCGAGACATACAAATGAATTATAAAAGCGGAAAGCTTGAGTTGAGATTTAATTTCACTTCGGGTTTTCTGCTTTTCGCTTTCTGCATTAAGCATAAAATATGGCAATTATTAAATTATCTGCAATTGAGCGCCGGCGGTTATCAGCTTTTATTACCTGCCTGGTGTTTGCCATATTTGCATGGTTGTTTACTACGCTTTCTAACCCTTATAAGTTTACCATCAAGCAGGTTTTAACGTTCAGGAACGCTCCACAGAAACGTGCTTTTCATCCCTTGCAGTCAGATACCGTTAACGCCATAGTGCAGGGCACGGGCTGGCAAATGTTGTTCTCCAAACTTAACGAGGATAAAAAAGTGGTAAGCGTTGACCTGCATACCCTTGATAGCAAAAATTATGTGGTATTAAGTACCCAGCTAAAGCAAATTAACGCCAAGAAGGATGTTGAGCATGAAATTATCGCCATTAACCCCGATACATTGTTTTTTGATTTTAGTAACCGCGCTATAAAGAAAGTACCTGTAGAGCTGGTAACGGCTATAAAATATCAAAAGCAATTTGCCCAATCAGATGATATAGCTGTTATGCCCAAGTACGTTACCATTAGCGGCCCGGCCGAGGTGTTAAATAAGATCACTTCATGGAAAACAGATTCAATAAAATTGAACGAAGCTAATGAAGATTTTAACTCGCGGATAAACCTGCGAGGGGTTAAAGAGGGTAATTTGAATATAGTACCAAAAAGTGTTATTGTAAATATCCCAATTGACGAATACACCGAGAAAACCATTGAGGTGCCGGTAAAACTGATAAACAATCATAATTATTATGATGTAAAGGTTTTCCCGCAAAAAGTGAGGGTTACCTTTACCACATCATTAAATAACTATCCCGATTTAAACGAGGATGATTTTGAAGCAGTTGCCGATCTGGAACTATGGCGTCACAATGGCTATAGTGTATTGCCTGTAAAAGTTACCCGCTTACCATCATACAGTAAAGTGGTTAAAATAGAGCCACAAAATATTGATTTTATTATAAAAAAGTAATGTTTAAAGTAGGTATCACGGGCAATATAGGCAGTGGCAAAACAACTGTTTGCAAAATATTTGAAATATTGGGTATCCCGGTTTTTTATGCTGATGACGAAGCCAAAAAGGTAATGATTGAGGATGATGTGCTTATTGCCGGTATAAAACAAGCATTTGGCAAGGAAGCCTATTTTGAAGACGGTGCCCTTAACCGTAAGCACATTGCCGGTATTGTATTTAATAATAAAGAAGAGTTACTTAAGCTGAATGCCCTTGTTCATCCGGCTGTTTTCAGGGCGTTTGATAAATGGGTTATCAATCAAAAAAATGTGCCCTATGTTTTGAAGGAGGCTGCTTTATTGTTTGAAAGCGATTCGTATAAAATGTGCGACAGATCTGTATTGGTTACCGCGCCTTTAGATATCCGCATACAACGTGTTACCCAACGTGATGGCATAACTGCCGACGAAGTAAAAAGCCGCAACGATCGCCAGTTTAGCGAAGAAAAAAAGCTGGCCACGGCTAATGATGTAATAATTAATGACGATACACAACTGGTTATTCCGCAGATAATGAAACTGCATGAGTTGTACCTGTCTCTTGCCGAAACCAAATAATGATACTTGACGATTTTATTGCTTTTAATACTAATGGCCTTTATTGCCGTTACGGAGATTTTTACCTTGATCCGCAGCTACCTGTGGATAAAGCTGTAATATCCCACGCCCATGCAGATCATGCTAAAAGCGGCAATATTAATGTTTACGCCACCGAAGCCACTTATGCCTTTATGCAGTTACGCTATGGCAAAGGCGCAGCTAAAGTAAGCTATACAGCTACATACAACGCGCCTTTCACTATTGGCGATGTACAGATAACCTTTATCCCCGCGGGGCATATGCCGGGCTCTGCGCAGGTGCTTATGGAATATAAAGGCACACGATATTTGTATACGGGCGATTATAAACTACAGCCGGATACTACCTGCGAACCTTTTGAGTTTGTAAAAACAGATGTGCTGATAACAGAAAGCACCTTTGCCGACCCCAACACATCACACCCTGACCCGGTTGAAGAGATTAAAAAACTGAATGACATTAAAATAAACATCCTGCTTGGGGCTTATAGTCTGGGTAAAAGCCAGCGCCTTATTAGGATGATAAACGATTATGCGCCGCAAAAAAAGATACTGGTGCATCACCGTATAATGCCCATTAACGCCATTTACCAAAAAATGGGCTTTGATTTAGGGACCCACCAGATGTATGGCCGCAAGTTAATGAAGGAGCAGCTGGAATATGTGTACATAGTGCCGCCGTTTACTTTTGACAGTTATTTGAGGGCAACAGGGGTTAAGCGCTTGTTTGCTTCGGGTTGGAAGAACCTGCAGGTGAATGCCCAGGATACCCTTTTTATATCTGACCATGCCGACTGGAACGATATAATAAAAACCATTGAACAGGCTGAACCCCAGCAGATATGGACACTGCATGGCAACGGCACACATTTAAAAAAACATTTTAATAATGATATTTTTGTGAAATTGCTTAGCTGATGCTACAAGAAAACATCGACTATTATATAAATGAAGATGGTAATTTCGTTTTTACGAAGGAATATCATTTAAAGCGCGGTTATTGCTGTAAAAATAAATGCCTGCATTGCCCGTGGAATTATGGTAGGGAGAAGCAAGACGGACAAACAAAAAATAAATAGATTATATTTGCAGGATATTTAAATCATGGGAATAGAGGAAGATATAAAAAGCACAAATTTTGAAGATATTTACCATAAAGCGGTAATTAATCTTAACTACACGTACGGTTGGATCAATAACTATATGCGTCCGGAATTTGAGCGTTATAAACTTACCCAGCAACAGTTTAATATCCTGAGAATTCTACGCGGCCAATTGCCCAAGCCTGCAACCGTAAACCTGTTAAAGGATAGGATGATAGACAAGATGTCTGACGCGTCGCGCATTGTTGACCGCCTGGTGCAAAAAGGCCTGGTATCGCGCTGCACAAACTCCCGCGACCGCCGCGCTGTTGATATCCGCATCAGCGAAGAAGGCTTAGAGATCCTAAAAAAAATGGATGCCTGCTTTAAAACAAAAGATCTTTTTAAACAAAACCTAACCGAAGAAGAAGCTGGTCAGCTAAGCGATCTGCTGGATAAGATGCGAGGATAAATTAGAGAATCAAGACTTTTAGAATCAAGAGTCAAGAAGAAAAGATATATCAGGTGCTTGTTTGCAAGTACCTTTTTTGTTTTTAAACTCCAGAGGAGTTACCTGTTTATAGCTATCAATTCAAAGTAAAAATGCTCCGTAGGTGCATCCTGAAATATTTCATTTTAGCCTTCGCGCGAAACAATCATGCTTTAAACGAAGGGATAAATCTCCTAAACCCAATCGCAAACATCACCCCAACTAAACTGCCATAAATTGCCCCGCCGGTAACATCCAGCGGATAATGTACGCCTACATAAACTTGGGCAAAACATATAATGGCCGCCCATAAAATTGTTACGGGTAATACCCATCGCCAGCGTTTAAAAAACATAAAGCTTAAAAACGCGGCTATGGCAAAATGGTCTGTAGCATGGGTAGATGGGAAGCTGTAACCTGTTCCGCATGCAACCCGGCTAATGTCGGTTTGGGCCGTTATAGGGTCGCGGCAGGGGCGAAGTCGGCTTATATTTGGCTTAATTATACTGGCGCTGCTATAATCGGCAAAGCCAACAGCAAGCGCTAAAAAAACAACCAGTATAGTGCCCTGTCTTTTATAGCGCCAAATGCAAAATGTAATGATGAACAGATAAAGCGGGATCCAGAATTTTGGGTTACGCATCAGGGGCATCAACCAGTCGAAAAATGTATTTGACAGATCGTGATTGATGAAGTAAAATAAATGCCGGTCAAAGTTTAGCAGGAAATCGGGCATTGGCTTTTATAGGTAATGCTTAGTGTTCTCAACAGTGGGTAAATATAGCTAATAAATTAACGCTTAAAAGTACACGAATTTTACATTGCTATCGCTTAATATTTCTATTTTTGCAGCTTAACATCTATACGTTTTGACACTCATAAAATCAATTTCGGGCATCAGGGGAACCATAGGCGGCGCAGCTGGCGACGGACTAACCCCATTAGACATTGTTAAATTCACATCTGCGTACGGTAGCTGGGCTGTAAAAAGAACAGGTATTAAAAAGATAGTTTTGGGCCGTGATGCCCGCTTATCAGGCAGTATGGTAAATAACCTGGTTATAGGCACGCTGCAAGGTTTGGGTATTGATGTGATAGACTTAGGCCTATCTACCACGCCAACTGTTGAAGTAGCCGTACCTGATGAAAAAGCAGCGGGGGGTATTATCCTAACCGCCAGCCATAACCCAAAACAATGGAACGCTTTAAAGCTGCTTAACGAAAAAGGCGAGTTTATTAGCGACATTGATGGTAAAGAAGTTTTAGAGATTGCCGAAAACAGCGATTTTATATATGCCGATGTGAATGATCTGGGTAAGCTTATCAATGATGATAGCTACCTGCAAAAACACATCGATAAAGTATTGGCGCTTCCTTTAGTGGATGTTGCCGCTATCAAAAAAGCCAACTTTAAAGTGGCTATTGACTGCGTAAACTCTACAGGGGGTATTTTTGTACCTGCATTGTTAAGGGCGCTGGGCGTAGAGGTTATCCACGAGCTTTATTGCGAGCCTGACGGTCACTTCCCGCACAACCCGGAGCCGTTACCAGAGAATCTGGTTGCGTTATCGCAGGAGGTTTTAAAAACCAAATCTGACCTGGGTATAGCCGTTGACCCCGATGTTGACCGCCTTTGCTTTGTTTGTGAAGATGGCAGTATGTTTGGTGAGGAGTACACCCTTGTAGCTGTTGCCGACTATGTATTGAAAAATACAAAAGGTAATGCGGTTTCTAACCTGTCGTCAACCCGTGCCCTGCGCGATGTTACTGAAAGTGCCGGTGGTGAATACTATGCAGCAGCAGTAGGCGAGGTAAACGTGGTGAACAAAATGAAAGAGGTTAACGCTATTATAGGTGGCGAAGGCAATGGCGGGGTTATTTACCCCGAGTTGCATTACGGCCGCGATGCTTTGGTAGGTATAGCCTTATTCCTTACTCATTTAGCCAATTACGGCAAGCCTGTTTCAGTATTAAGGGCATCATACCCAAGCTATTTTATCTCGAAAAATAAAATTACACTTACACCAGAGATGGATATTGACGCGTTACTGTTAAAGGTTGAAGAAAAATACCAGAAACAGCCGCACTCTACTATTGATGGTTTAAAAATAGAGTTCGATAAAGAGTGGGTACATTTGCGTAAATCAAATACCGAACCTATTATCCGCATCTACTCTGAAGGGAATTCAGAAACCGTTGCAGATAACCTGGCCAATAAGATAATAACAGATATAAAAGAAATATTACAGCTTACTTAATTAGTGAAGGACTGAATTAGTGATTGGAAAACCCAGTCATTAATTCACTAACTCACTAATTCGCTAACTCACTAATTGCTACTACTATGCGTGTTTACTTTGACAATGCCGCCACTACAGCCCTTGACCCAGAAGTTTTAAAGGAAATGTACAAGGTGATGGAAAACCAGTTTGGTAACCCTTCATCCATACATTCGCATGGGCGCGAGGTGCGTACGTTAATAGAACGTTCACGCAAAACAATAGCTGGTTTGTTGCATACATCGCCTGCCGAGATCTTTTTTA
>NZ_JAQBOI010000317.1 GCF_028288105.1 Mucilaginibacter sp.
CCGTTCCAGTTTAATATTACTACGGCAACTTTAGGTGTGTTCATCATTTGTTTATATCCTCCGGTCTGTATTTCCACCTGCGGTGGCTCCACAGCCAATATTGAGGTTTTTCTTGTATTAGTTTTTCAAGGTAGCGTACATGCGCCTCGGTAATTTCGTGGTCGGTAGTTTGTTTGGGCTGCTCAATTAAGGGCACCAGTGTGTAGGTGTAATAACCACGGCTAACCCTATCTATCCGGTAAAATATCACTACAGCATCAATCAATTTAGCCAACTTTTCTATCCCCAGAAACACAGCTGTTGGCTGGTTTAAAAAATTGGTGAAATAATTTATCTCGTGCATATTTGGTGTTTGATCGCTCACCAGTACACTAAAGGTAAGGTCGTTCTTAAAGGCGATCATGGTGCGCAGGGTTTGTTTCATGGCAACCAGTATGGCCCCAAAGCGTGCCCGCACCCGGTTAAACATATCATTGAACACTTCGTTGGTTTGCGGCTTGTAAACTATAATGCGTTTCTCATTGGTTAATAAGCCAAAGGCAAGCGCCGCCATTTCCCAGTTGCAATAGTGCCCGGCCGCCGCGATAATGCTTCGGCCCTGTTTAAAGTAATGGTTTACCAGTTCGGGGTTTGTTGGCTTCATGCGTTTGCGTAACGATTTCTCTGATACGGTGATCATCTTAATAGTTTCAACCATCAAATCGGCCATATAACGATAATATCTGCGCTCAATTTTATTACGTTCAGCCTCTGTCCGCTCCGGGAAAGAGTTCTTCAGGTTGATGTTAACCACATCGCGCCGGTAGCGGATAACGTAGTACAAAATCAGGAAGATAGCATCGGCTACGCCGTATAAAAACCAAAACGGCAATAGCGATACCAGGTACAAAAAAAATATACCCGTATTTAAAGCCGCTTTTCTTAACATTTTTACCAATTTTGCCACAAACATAAAAAATATATATGATTGAGAACGGTGCTGTTTTACCTATGTTTTACCTTCCGCCGGTTGAGTATTTCACAAAGCTGATCACTTTTAAGCCGGATGTGGTATTTGAAAAGGAGGAACATTTCCCTAAACAAACCTATCGTAACAGGGCGAACATATACTCGCCCGATGGCAGGCAAACGCTTACTGTACCCATTATAAAAGGCTCAAAAAACCACACCAAAACAAAGGATGTGAAAATAAGCTACGATTTTAGATGGCAGCGTTCGCATTGGATGGGTCTGCAAACCTGTTACCGCAGCTCGGCTTATTTTGAATATTACGAAGATGATTTTGCACCGTTCTACGAAAAGCAAACTACTTTTTTGTTTGATTATAACCAGCAACTGCTTGAATTATTGCTGCGCTTGCTAAAAATAAAGATGGAGCTGAAGTTTACCGATACGTACGAAGCCACCTACCCCAACCTTACCGACCTGCGTAACGCATTAAACGGTAAAAATGCACCCGATATTGAACAAAAGCCCTACTTTCAGGTTTTTGATGAGCGGCAGGGATTTTTGAAGAACCTGAGCATTGTTGATCTATTGTTTAACCAGGGCCCGCAAACTTTAAATTATTTGTAATGGGATATACCAAGCGTGTTCGATATAAAAATCATAAAAGACATATTAACGTGGGGGCACGACCCGGTTCTATCATAATCCCGGATGATGCTTTACCTTCCCGGATAACTATCTACTCCTTTAACCAGCACGACCTGCAGGTGAGCAAGGGTGAGGATATGGAAACCATTACCCGGCAAATTGCCATATGCGCCGACCATACCCACTGGATAAGAGTTAACGGTTTGGGCGATGCACGGTTGATGGAAGACATTGGTACCTTTTTGAGCATTAACCAGTTGGTATTAGAAGATATTGTAAACACCCACCAACGGCCTAAATTTGACGAGTACGATGGTTATGTATTTGGCACCAGCCGTATCATTTATTTTAATAATGAAACCGAACTGGTGAACTGCCAGTTTAGCGGGATTATTAAAGATAATATTGTTATCAGCTTTGAAGAAAGCTATGTGAATTACTTTGAAGCCATAGTTGTTCGCTTAAAAGCAGGTAAAGGGAATATACGCACTGCCGGGCCGGGTTATATTTTTTATACCCTTACCGATACCATACTGGATAACTATTTTGTACTACTATCGCAAATTGGCGATCTGATAGACCAAACAGAAGATAAGCTTTACCAAAGCCCCGATAAAAGCATCATGTTTGATGCGCAGCAACTCAAGCGTACCCTTATCATTATCCGCCGTGCCTGCTGGCCCGAGCGCGATAAAATAAACGATATGATCCGCAGCGAAAGCCCCGAGATAACAAAGGAAACAAAACTGTTTCTGCGCGATGCTTACGACCACTGCATCCAGGCCATGGATATGGTGGAAAGCTACAAAGAGGTTACCACCAGCATTATAGACCTGTACCTGAGCATGGTGAGTAACCGTATGAACGAGATAATGAAAGTGTTGACCATTATCTCGGCGATATTTATTCCGCTAACTTTTATAGCCGGTATCTACGGTATGAATTTTAGCCGTGAAGATACCCATGGCCATGTGATAAAGGATAATATGCCCGAGCTTTATGTACAGCACGGTTATGTGTATGCCCTTGTATGTATGTTCGTGATCGGTGCTATCCAGATATTTATTTTCTGGAAAAAGGGTTGGTTTAGTAAGTTGTAAACGGCCAAAAGCCTCACCCTGCCCTCTCCAAAGGAGGGGGTTCTAAAAGCTTTTTAAGTCCTCTCCTTTGGAGAGGATTTAGGTGAGGCCTCCTGTTTAACCACCCTCGCCAAAAACCTTTTCTTCAAGCGTTCCCTTACCGGCTCATCGTATAGTTTCAAGGCTGCGTAGGCCAGCAGGATAAAGAAGAAGAACAAACCTATAGCCACCACGATAACCGTTTGTGGCGCGGGTTTGGTTTTGATGATCCAGAAGGTATAAATATAGATGAACGGATAATGGGTGATGTATATAGGGTAAGAGATATCGCCCGAAAATTTACAAAGTTTGGCCCACCTGCCGCTGATCTGTCCGCCGGCACCGGCCGCTATCAACAGCGGGAAAGCGATGATGATAGCAGCCGCCTCGTAAAAACCATTCCAGCTATACCATGGGAAAAAGAACAGCGCCGCCAGGACAAGTGAGCATAAAGTATATGCCATTGGGATGCGGATCAATTTACCCGTACGGAACAGCAGCAAGCCGGCAAAGAACGGGAACATCATCCGCACCGGCGCCACCCAAATATTGGGATAACCTTCGGCACCGGGCCCGTAAAACCAGTTGGCAATAAAGGCCGATTTTATTTTGGCATAGCCCCATCCCGTACCCAAATCGCCATGGTCTACAGCTACCACCGTAAGCACAATACCGCTGATGAGGACTACCGCCCAAAGGATGGGTTTGGTCATTTTGCGGCCAAATACGGCGTAAATAATATTGGCAATGTATTCCTGTAGTAAGCTCCAGCAAGGCCCGTCTACAGGATGGGTTTCGCTCCAGCCGCGAACATCTATTGGTGTAGGCAGCAAGGTAAAGCCTATCAATGTAACTATAACCAGTTTCCAAACATCAAAGTGCAGGTTATCCTTAAATGGGTCGAACCAAAACGCGATGGCACCTATAATGGTGCCTAAAATAACCAGCGGGTGCAGCCTAACCAGTCTTATCTTTAGGAATTGTTTAATGGTCATGCCCTTTGCCCAGCGGTCGTCATAAGCATAGCCTACCACGAAACCCGACAGCATATAAAAAAAATCTACAGCCAGGTAGCCATGGTGCATGGGGTGTTTAGGCAACTCCGGGAAATAAGCTTCAAACAAATGGAATATAACCACTAAAAGTGCGGCTGTGCCACGCAATCCGTCAAGGATGGGGTAATGAGGTTTAGACATAAAAGGCTTATCAGGTTTAAATTGTTAGGCCTTTAAAGGTAATGGATGAGATTGGCATGTGCAAATGTGCTCTCCACCACGTCCTTGCGAGGTACGAAGCAATCTCAGAACCGTGCTTAAACGTTTTGCATCAATCCACAAGCGGGACGCTTGTAGTAGCGGGCGGAGCATTTGTAGGAACTTCTGCTGTAACTTTGCTTCTTTTTACATACTTACGTTTAGGCTTTTGCTCGGGCATGAAAAAAGAAAATACAAATCCTAATACTACTCCGGTTATCAACCCACCTACGTGCGCTGCATTATCTATGTTACCGGTTAGGCCTACCAATAAATTTAGCCCTATAAAAATCAAGCTGGCAATCAATATACCTTTTGAGGCTCTTACTCCTGCTTTATTTGCTAAATATAGCGCTAAATAAACACCATACAGGCCAAAAATGGCTCCCGAAGCCCCAACGCCAATTGAGTTAGGATGCCATAATAAACTTGATAAACTTCCGCCGATGCCACACAGAAGATAAATGGACACAAATTGAATTTTAGTGAACTTTTCTTCTAAAATTAATGATATTAAAAAAAGCCCATAAATGTTGCCTAACAAATGCATCAGCCCGCCATGCAAAAATGTACAGGTAACTAAGCGCCACCATTCGCCATTTGCTACCGCCGGACCATGGTTGGCACCCCATTTTAAAAGATCGTCACTGTCAAACGACACAAATCCGAAACCTGCCAGTACCATGGCAGTAAATATGATGATGTTTAAGATAAGTATCCACATAGTTATCAGACCTGGATTAGTGGCTGAAAACAATCCTCCAACAAAATTCATATAACTGAAATTATTTTTGTTGTCAGAAACTCCGAAAGCGCTTAATCGTTTATCATCAAGTTTTGGAATAATTGTCATTATCAATATAATAGCTGCACCTATACCAAACGAGCCAAACAGCCACAATAGCTTATCACCCGTTCTCGATTCAAATGGCTCGTGTTGTGCCTCTAAAATTAACTGAGGCTCCGGTTTATCAATTGCTTTTATGAAGCCCTGTCGTTTTTTGTTATTTCCGGCCCTTTCCAGATAGGTAAAGTCGTTTAAGTTATCTGTTTCAATTTTTTTATCTATTTCATTAACAAAATCTTTAAATCGCGACTCTTTCGCTTCGCTACTCAAATGATTACTGACACTTCGCTTGTACTCGATACCCAACCATGCTTTCGGACTTAGCGTATCAACAGCAAAACGAGTATTTGCTTGCGGGCTATTTACTATTGGTGAAGAAAAAATTGGACATACAACATCAATGTAGAATTCAAAAGTCTCATTGTTTTTTCCGGTAGTTTCAAACCGGAAATGTGTCTTAAGATTTTGTTTCGCTACGTAAGCATTTTTTAAAGTATAATATTTAGTTGCAGGTTTTTGGTTGATTGAATCAATACTTGTTAAAGCTGTTAACTTGCCGGTAGCAACCGATAAATATTTTTGAGCAATAATTGTTGGAAGTGTTATAGC
Organism: Mucilaginibacter sp.; assembly: GCF_028288105.1. Taxonomy (GTDB): domain Bacteria; phylum Bacteroidota; class Bacteroidia; order Sphingobacteriales; family Sphingobacteriaceae; genus Mucilaginibacter. The sequence continues at coordinate 5,424 of NZ_JAQBOI010000317.1, forward strand.
TGCCGCGGCGACAAAACAGTACAAAAATGGCCGGTCCCCTTTTTTAGATTTTAGATTTAATAATTTAATTCGCGGATATAACACAAATAATATCGACAGGATAACTATCCCAGCGGGTATCCATATATCTACAACTTCATCGTTTAGTGAGATAATTTCAAACTGAATTACAAGGAGCCAGTTTAAAAGTGTGTAACCAAAAATAATGGAGAGACTAAGAATTATATATGGTATAAAAATAAGTCGGATTTTAGTTAGTAGTTGAGTCATGTGATAAGTAAGGGAATAAAAATAATTATTTTTTATTCCCTTACACCCATAGTTACATTATTTTTTGACAAACCCTCTCCTTTGGAGAGGGAGGAAATTTAGGTGAGGCCCTTACTTCTGAAACTCCGGCTTCAGCTCGGCTTTCATCGCCTTGCGAAACTTCATTACTTTAGGTACAGATACGCTGCTGATGTAGGCGCTACCGCCATGGGTGCGGTAATAGTCCTGATGATAGTTTTCGGCCGCGTAAAAGGCTTTAAAAGGTACTACCTGCGTAACTATGGGGTTGCTATAATGCTTTGTATCGTTCACTTTTTTAATAACGCTTATCAAGGTATTCTTCTCCGCATCGTTACGGTAAAAAGCTATCGAACGGTAGTCGGTACCCACATCCGGGCCCTGGCGGTTAAGCGTAGTTGGGTCGTGCGCGAAAAAGAAAGCTTCGGTCAACGTAGCAAAGCTGATCACTTTGGGATCATAGTATACCTGGGTAACCTCGGCATGGTTGGTGTTCTGTTCGCCTACGTCAGAATAGGATGGGTTTTTAGTGTTACCACCTGCATAGCCCGATACCACTTTGTTTACCCCCTGCAATTCGCTCAGGGCCTCGCTCATGCTCCAGAAACAGCCACCACCAAATGTGGCTACGGCCTCGCCAGCGGCAGGCTTTGGTATGGGTGCAAAATCATTACGGTTTTTGGTTTGCCCGTTGGCACAGCCGGTAAAAATTAGTATGGTTACAAAATATAACAGAATGCGTTTCATAATTATATCAATTTATTTAATACAATTTACGCAAAGTATAGCAAGGCGGATGAGCTGTTTAGTCATGCGTGGGTAAGTTTACTTACCCGGTCATTTCTTCGCTTCACCCTCTTTGCGAAGCAGAGAGGGGCGCCAGCGCAACGGGGTAATTTACCATGAACCATTCTCCCATGAACTATAGGCCTGCTTAATACCTGCCGTACTTAAATTTTATCTGCCTTAGTATCTGGTCTACGCCATTGGTTTTTATTTCATACACGGTGTTCAGCATCATACCCAGCTTACCCGGTGGGAAACCTTTTTTATACATCCACTCCAGGTAGCTCACCGGCATGTCGCATATCAGGGTGTCTTTATGCTTGCCAAAGGGCATGCGGGTATTTACAATGTCAATTAAAACCTGGGGATCGGGTACTATATTTTCCACGGTGTAAATGTAGAATAATATTGGCTTAAGCCCACATCTTACCGGCCTTGCGTACCAATAAAAAACTTAAAACAGTGGCTGTAATGGCAATAGCGGCTGTTCGTTTCAGGGTGCCTTTGTATGGTGGTATATAACGTACACCGTTTTCATCAGAGATGGCGCCATGCCCAACATACCTCCCGCTTTGGGGTACGGCAATACGCTCAAACCTGTTTGCCAGAAAGTTAAGCGCGGTAGATAATTCCTTGCCCCGCATAACAACACCATGCCCTGTTGCCGCGATGCGGGGCTGCAAGGCCGCCAGTTTGCGCACCGATTTTGCCGCCGCTATCCAGTCGGTAGTAATATACCTTGGCGGGCCGCTTACCTTTTTCCGGTAGGTAAACATATGAAAAGCCGATTCGGCCTGCGTGGTGGTAAATGCGTCGCCGGCTATCAGCGTAGTATTCAGGGGCAGGTATAGCGATATATGCCCCGGCGTATGCCCGGGTGTGTGAATAATCTTCCATTCCGGCAGCTCGGGGATGCCATCTAACATATCAATCTCGCGTATGTTCCTGCGAATATTTATTGGGCTGGTTGGCCAGATCCACGATATTAAACTCATAAAGCCACCACCCACTTCAGGGTCGGCAGGCGGATAGGATGATTTGCCGGTTAAGTATGGCAGTTCCAGCTTATGGGCATAAACGGGTACATTCCAGTATTTCAACAGTTCGGGCAAGGAACCGGCATGGTCAAAATGGCCATGGGTAAGTACAATAGCGCTTGGCCTTGTACCGGGTCCAAACAATGCTTCGGCCATGGCAATTATCTTTTTAGCAGAACCCTTTAGCCCGGTATCAACCAAAACCCAACCTTTACCAATGCCACGGCGATTGGCAATCATGTATATGTTCACAACCAAAAGCCGCATACCCCATACACCCTGTGCCACCTGGAAATATTTCATATTCATTATTTAAGTTAAATTTAATTGGTTGTAAGTTTAACAGCTATGTAGTGCCAATAGTTTTGGGGCAAGTTTAATTAGTGAATTGATCAGGGCGTTGCCTTCGGCCAGGCTTTACGCTCATACGCGCACAGGGCATTAGTCACAGGCCGGTATCCGCTTCACTCCTTAACGCAATTTTTTGACGGCCAATTTCGTTTATATATTGATCTGATTCCACAGGAGAACCTATAAAATCTGCCATCCCCAACCTCCTAATAATAACCAGGCCAAACACAAATAGCATCCCCTTGTTAAAATTGCAAACAACTTATATTATGGAACAACAATTTGAAGCGGTACTTACCGGATCTGACACGCCTGTTAACGGAATAGTTACACGGAAAAGTAACGGAATTTACGAATTTAGCGCGCTGGATGAAAGCCTGCAATTAACCATTGCCCGCAACGAACATGGCCACTGGGAACGTATTGCCGGGTCAGAACCGTATTTTTCGGGCTGGGTTGACGAGTTGGCAGAGCAGATACAAACAACGATTTAATTATTCAATAACATGGAAAAGCGTGAATTAGGCAAGTCGGGCATTATGGTGCAACCCTTTTGCTTTGGTGGTAATGTGTTTGGGTGGACAGCCGACCAGAAAACCTCCTTTACCCTGCTGGATGCCTTAGTTGACGCCGGGTTCGATTTTGTAGACACGGCAGACGTGTACGCGCGCTGGGTGCCGGGCAATAAAGGCGGCGAATCTGAAACTATTATAGGCAACTGGTTTAAACAAAGCGGTAAACGCGATAAGATAATACTGGCTACCAAAGTAGGTAAAGCAATGGATGGCAAACAAGGCCTTTCTAAAGCTTATATCACCGAGGCGGTAGAAGCATCGTTACGCAGGTTACAAACGGACTATATTGACCTGTACCTGGCACACGAAGATGATACCAATACGCCTTTAACCGAAACGCTGGAAACTTTTAATGATCTGATAAAACAAGGGAAAGTACGTGCTATTGGCGCGTCAAACTATAGTGCCGAAAGGTTTCGCGAAGCTTTACAGGTAAGCAAAAACAATGGCTTAGCTCGTTATGAAACCCTGCAACCCGAGTATAATCTATACAACCGCGAAGATTACGAAAGGCATTATGAATCTCTCTGCCGCGAAAGCAAGATTGGCGTTATTACCTATTATTCTTTAGCCAGTGGTTTTCTTACCGGTAAATATCGCTCAGAGGCTGATCTTGATAAAAGCAAACGTGGCGGTGGAATAAAAAAATACCTGAACGGCCGTGGTTATAAAATATTAAGTGCTTTAGATAAAGTAGCCGGCGAATACAAAACTACACCTGCAAGCGTCGCATTGGCGTGGATAATGGCAAGGCCTGGCATTACTGCCCCTATTGCCAGCGCTACCAGCATACAGCAATTAAATGACCTTACAAAAGCCGCCCAGCTAAACTTAAGTGGCGAAGCCATTGAACTGTTAACTACAGCCAGCATTTACTAAGCCGGATTTTAAGTAAAAGTAAAAAGCCATCACGCTTACAGCGGATGGCTTTTATTATATATGTTGGGAGATAATTTTAGAACCTTCCCGGGCGATGTGAACCACCCTGGCCGCCTCTGTTTTGAGCAAATTGACTGTTGTTATCACCACCTCCACGATTCCTGTCGCGGCCACCACCGTTGTTTGATGGGCGGCTATCACCTCTGTTATCGTTTCTGTTTGGTTGTGATGGTTGTCCCCATCCACCCCGATTACCACGGTCTCCGTTTCGGTCGTTACGGTTTGGTTGTGATGATCTATCCCATCCGCCCTGGTTGCCCCTGTCGCGGTTTGGCTGGTTAAAACCACCATTTGGCCTTTCAAATCTGTTATTTCCTTTATTCCAGTCGTTACGGTTGTTGTTATCCCTGCGGTTCCAATCGTTCCGATTGTTATTACGTCTGTCGGTATAATTATTATCCCTGCGGTTCCAGTCGCCACGGTTAAAGCTGCCACCCCATTTACTGCGGTATTGGTCGTGACGCATATATGGGCGTCGTCCCCTTACCTCAAACCTGCGGGCAGTGCGCCAGTCATAGTTGCGGTATGCGCCCGGTAAATATGCTGCAGATACCCAGCTCCCACCATCCTGGTAATAATAGCAATGGCGTGGTATGCTATAGTAAGCTTCAACTTCGGGCAGGTAATAGTAATCGTCGCTGTCGTCAAACTCATCATTATCATAAACCATAACGGGTTGCGGCGGCGGGGCTGGTACATACACCCGGCGTGCAGGTATGTTAAAACCTATATGTACTGATACTTGCGCCTGGGCACTATTGTAAACCAAGCTCCCGAATAATATTGCTGATAGTATAACTGACTTTCTCATATCCTTAAAATTTATACATCTATGACGATAGCTATAAAGGATAGTTTAATATCGTTTAGTAATAATATTTGTCAGCATGTTAAAGTTGGAATATTGTATTGTATCTATTTGATATAACAGGATATAGTATTGAGTTATGTATGCGGAGATTTAATCCGCAAAAAAAGCAACAAGCTTATTTACCATATGTCACCATATTTCTACAAAACAGATTTCGATATTTACTGTATATTAAGTTAATTTGGTATATCAATATACCTGTTCTAAATCTTTTAGTCTACTTATATCATTTTCTCTATTATAAACACTCACAACAATGAAAAACAGATCGTTCACCTTTTTATTGACAGCCGCACTTGCGGGATCAGTATTATTAAACGCATGTACGGGCAATAACAAAAAAAGCACTGCCGAAAATACTGATAGTTCTAAAACTGCCGGGGTCGCAGCCGCATCTGCCGGGCTAACATTGCCTGAAGGTTTTAATGCCGCAATACTTGCCGAAGACCTTGGTGGTACGCGCCATATAGCCGTTTCGCCGCAGGGCGATATTTTTGTAAAGCTTGGTAAACCCAAAGACGGTAAAGGTATTTTGGTTTTACATGAAAACAATGGTAAAGCCGAAGTTAAAAGCGGGTTTGGCGATTATGACGGTACCGGTATTTATATCAAAAATGGTTACCTATATACTTCATCAAATGAAGATGTGTATCGTTATAAACTGAATGATAAGAACGAAGTAATTGATCCTGCAAAGCGCGAAACAGTTGTTAAAGGCTTACTAAATCGCAATCAGCATGAAGCCAAAGCTATTGTATTGGATGATGCCGGCAACTTATACGTTAATATTGGCGCATACTCTAACTCTTGTCAGGTAAAAGACCGTGAAAAAGGTTCGTTAGGTCAGCCTGGTTGCCCTATTCTTGATTCCGCGGGTGGTATTTGGCAGTTTAAGGCCGATAAGCTAAACCAAACTTATAAAGATGGCGTGCGTTATGCAACCGGCTTGCGCAATGTTGTTGGTATGGACTGGAATAAACAGGACAACCAGCTATTTGTAATGCAACACGGCCGGGATGCTCTGCATGATATATTCCCTGACATGTTTAACACCAAGCAGTCTGCTATTTTACCGGCCGAATGTATGTATGCCATTAAAAAAGGCGACAACGCCGGCTGGCCTTACATTTATTACGACCAGGAACAAGGCAAAAAGATATTGGCGCCCGAGTACGGTGGCGATGGTAAAAAAGATGGAGACCCAACTAATAAATTTATTAACCCGGCAGCGGCATACCCTGGTCACCTTGCCCCTAATGGTTTGTTATTTTATACCGGCGATCAATTCCCTGAGAAATATAAAAACGGTGCTTTCATCGCTTTCCATGGTTCGTGGAACCGCGCACCAGAGCCACAAGCTGGTTACTTTGTAGTGTTTCAACCGTTTAAGGATGGAAAACCTGATGGCAAATGGGAAGTATTTGCTGATGGCTTTTCGGGCTCACCAGAAAATACTGCTAAAGGAAGCGCTGTACGCCGCCCTTGTGGCTTAGCACAAGGCCCGGATGGTTCAATTTATGTTACCGACGATTCAAAAGGAACTATTTATAAGATCAGCTACAAAAAATAGCATACCTATTCACAATAAAAAAGGTGCCTCAAATATTGAGGCACCTTTTTTGTTAACCGATAAGCGTGTATTGATATACAATACCTTGCCGCATTTTAAGTTTTACGCGGCCTATGCTTTCCTCCGTGCTTTCGAGTTGTTCTTTGGCTGTAGCCTCCATATAGGCATTGCGGTAAGCTTCCAGCGCTTTATTCCAGAGTTTGTTTTTTTCGGCATATAAACCCAATAATTCATAAATGGATGATGCATTAACACCCGGTGTATTCAACGCGGCTGCAGCAACCAGGCTAACCTGTTTATCCATTTTTAAAAATACAACCAGGCTCAGGTAATCGAAATAGTTATCAGAGAACAAAGGGTCAATTTCCATGCAGGTTTTAAAATGGTAACCTGCCGTTTGATAATCCTTAAAATCGTAATAATATATCTTCCCGATCTGGAAATGTGCGCGTGCGTATAATGGGTCGTTTGCAATTAACTCGTTAAGTAAGTTCAATGCTTTTGGGGTTTCGCCGTAAGTTAGCTCATCCACAGCCTGTAAATACTTTTCTTCAATAGTATAATATGTGTCCATAAAATTCAAATAAACCTGTGGGCGTAAACCTTTAGGTGTTTGTTCAATAAAAATAAATTGTGTCTCCTGTATAAAGCAGGTGTACTAAGAGAAGAGTTGAATCCTTGATGCATAGCTCTTCTGCAGCGATCCCATAGGTCGCTTAAAGGTATTGCAGATAGAGTTTATTAGTTGCATTGTATTATTATTTGCTGCGAAAGTACGGAATATGTAGGGGATTTCAAAATTGGCATGTCAACTACCTGTCATCCTGAACGATAGTGAATGATCTATCGGTGAACTTTGCCTGACTGATTGAACTTTGCCTGACTGATTTGCATGTCGGCGATTAGATGTTTCACTATCGTTCAGCATGACAAACGGAAATCTTCCGCGTTAGGGATTGCAGCGAATACCGGCCTGTGAATAACGCCTGAGCGCGTATGAGCGTAAAGCCCGGCCGAAGGCAACGCCCTATTACATTAGCAGCGTTATTTCTGAAATGATATATAGAGTTATACGAACAATATTTAAGCTGCTATAGCCTGGTTGCCCTTACCCTTTTCTATCAAATAATTGTTCATTAATTCGCTTTCGGAGATGATAACGCTGAAATCTTCGAACCTAACGCCATTTTCAAAAGCATACAGCGTGTAACCGCGCTTGTTGCCATCATATTGGCCCAGTTCAAATATTTCGTCGTGTTTTTTGGCTTTTATTTTCGCGCCGTTTACCAATTGGTAGGCATCAAATATGTTTTCAAATGTTGTGTTTTTCATAGTACGGATAGCCATGCAATTTCTTTGCCATTATTTATCCGAACCAGCTGTATAGCTCATTTTGATGTAAACTTTGCTTCTCTACACCCGATACATCCTTTAATATCTCACCCTCGCCCATTTGTATAATGCGCGAACCATAATTACCGGCGTCTTTTAAGTTATGCGTAACCAGTATGGCGGTGAGCTGGTATTCTTTGATCAGGCTATCAGCAAGGCGTAACACATTTTCTGCCGATCGTGGGTCCAGAGCTGCCGTTGGTTCATCCAATAAGAGTATTTTGCAGGTATCCATCACACTCATCAGTAAGGTAAGTGCCTGTCTTTGTCCGCCGGAGAGCGTACCGATAGGTTGTTCTGTTTTATCTTCCAAGCCCATCCCTAAAGTGGCTATCCTATCTTTTACAAGGCTTTTAAATTGATCGTTTTTACCAATAGACAAAGTTTTTGCCTGTGTGCGCAAAGCGGCCAATCTAAAGTTGTCAATTATGCTCAGATCTGCAGCGGTGCCCAGTAAAGGGTTTTGAAAGATGCGGGCTATCCATTTGCTGCGTTTATATTCGGGCAGGCGGGTAACATTATTACCGTCGATAGTGATAGAGCCAGAATTTGGCAGGATATTACCCGAAACCAGGTTCAGCAATGTTGTTTTACCAGATCCGTTTGAGCCTACTATTACTACAAACTCCCCTGTTTTAATATCAAGATCAACGTTATTGATGGCTGTTACCTGGTTAGGCTTACCCGTATTAAAGGTTTTATGAATGTTGATTAACTGTATCATGATGCCCTCCCGGTTAAGCGCGGCAAGCCCACGATGAGTAATACAAAAGCCGCTGTTACAAGCTTTAACAGATTAGCATCTACCCCAATATTTAGCGTAAAGGCCAGTACAAACTGGAATATCACTGCCCCTGCCATTACTAAAACCAAACTTAGCCACACAGATGTTATCTGCAGCCAGTTTATGATAGTTTCGGCGATGATCACCGAGCCCAGGCCTACTATTACAATGCCTATCCCCATACTAATATCGGCAAAGCCCTGCAGCTGTACAATAAGGTAACCACTTAGTGCTGTTAGGGCATTTGCAATGGCCAGGCCGGTAATTTTCATACGGTCGGTATTCACACCTAAGGCACGTACCATAGGTTCGCTATTGCCGGTGGCACGCATGGCAATACCAAAATCTGTTTTAAGCAGGTAGCCAATAATAAGCGTCACTATTAAAACAAAGCCGATAAGTATGATGAGTGAGTTTTGATTAACATTAGTAATTAAATTAACAACCGAAAATAAGGTTGGCATATTCAACAATGGCAAATTAGAACGGCCAAGTATGGTAAGGTTTACAGAGTAAAGCGCTGTCATTACCAAAATACCAGCAAGCAGGGCGTTTATTTTTAGTTTGGTATGGATAATACCCGTAAGCGCCCCGGCCAGCGCACCGGCTAAAAGTACTGTTGGTAAAATAATATATCCGGGTTGGTTATGGGTAAGCATTATCCCCGTTACTACCCCGCCAAGTGTATAGCTACCATCGGTAGTAATATCGGGTATGTTAAATATTTTCATGGATATGTAGATACCCAACGCTATACCCGCGAAACATAATCCCTGCAATAAGGCGGTGAGGTAAAAATCCATTATTTTACGGCTTCAAAATCAGCAGGAATATTGATGTTATATTTTTTTGCAGCCGCCGCATTATAAACCCGCTTACGGATCTTCACCATTTCCAGTTTCAACCCATCGGTTTTATGGGTTTTAAGATACTGAGCAGCTTGCAAGCCCGATTGATAGCCCCACTGATAAATATCGGCACCAAAAGCAGCCACAGCGCCACGCTGAACCAGTCCGGCTTCGCTGGTGAATATGGGGATATTTTTTTCGTTACAGCTTTTCAATATGGTTTCAAAGGCAGCGAACACGGTGTTATCCGGATTGGCAAAAAACGCGTCGATATTTTTGTTAAGCAAGGCCTGCGTCACCAGCTGCGCATCGGCAGAAGAATTTAACGGCAGGGCAATCACCTTTACATTTAATTTAACGGCAAGCCCCTGAATCCGTTGTAGAGCATCAGCAGATTGTGGTTCTGATTGATTATAGATCATACCAATGGTTAACTGCGCACCTTTTGGCTTTAATAGTTTGGGGATAATGGCGAAGGATGTATCGATGTAATTCAACTCTTCCATGGTACCAAAAAGGTTGGCCGGGGCTTTACCATTAGCATCTGTCACTTTCATCCTATCGGGCGTTGGTGATACCATCTGGAAAATAGGGATGGTTTTAGTTTTTTGTATGGCGGCAACGGTTGATAGTGTGGTTGAAGTAGCCAGCAGATCTACCTTATCAGATACAAAGTAATTCACTATTTGCGTAAGAGTAGGGATACTCCCCTGTGCGTTGCGGTATTCTATTTTAATGTTCTTTTTTTCTTCGCTAAAGCCGTTCTGCTTTAAAGCATCAATAAAGCCATTTTTTGCTTGCGATATAGTGGCATCTTCAAAAGCATCAATAAAACCTACCACCGGTACATTGTTTTTGGTTGATGACGAGCAGGATGCAATGATGATAGTGAATAGCAGTATAGGTAAGATCCGTAGAAATTTCATAGTACTAAGGTATATAATAGACCCAAAAAAGAAAAACATTAAAACGTAACGTTTTAATAGGGTAACATTACCATCGAGTGTTATAATGCCGACGCTTTTTGGAAGATTTCTGTAAATAAATAAAGAAACAAATTCTCTTTATTGTAAAAATATTGACTGTGTAACGTCTTTTTGGTTAATTTAGCCCCTACATGATACCTGTGATTTCTAAATTACCCCAAACCGGAACTACCATATTCACCACTATGTCGGCACTGGCTGCCGAATGTGGTGCAATAAATCTTTCACAAGGTTTTCCGGATTACTCCTGCTCGCCGCAATTGATAGAATTAGTAAACAAAGCCATGCAAGATGGCCATAATCAATACGCACCAATGGCCGGTATAATGGCCCTGCGCGAGCAAGTGGCCATTAAAACAGAAAAACTATACGGTGCACAATATAACCCGGAAACGGAGATAACGATTACTGCAGGTGGAACGCAAGCCGTGTTTACGGCTATAAGTGCGGTTATACATCCCAATGACGAGGTAATTATTTTTGAACCTGCGTACGATTGCTATGCCCCTGCTATTAAACTGATGGGCGGTGTGGTAAAATCATTAGAACTGGAACCACCAGATTACCGCATTGCCTGGGATATGGTGAAAAGGCTCATCAACAATAAAACAAAGATGATCATTCTTAATTCGCCGCATAACCCAACTGCTACAATTTTGAGCAAGGAAGATATCGACGAGTTAAGCGCACTGGTTAAAAACCAGGATATACTAATATTAAGCGACGAGGTTTATGAACACTTGATTTTTGACGGCCAAGAGCATCATAGTATGGCCCGTTACCCCGAGTTGCAGCAGCGCAGTATGATCGTAGCATCGTTTGGTAAAACATTTCATGCTACAGGTTGGAAAATGGGTTATTGCCTTGCCCCTGCCTATTTAATGCAGGAGTTTAGGAAGATACACCAGTTTTTAGTGTTCAGTGTTAATACCCCCTTACAATATGCTATTGCCGAATATTTAAAGGATGAGAATACTTATCTAAACCTTCCGGCCTTTTTCCAAGATAAGCGCGATCACTTCCGTAAGGGTTTAGAACAAAGCAGGTTTTCTTTGCTTCCATGTTCGGGTTCGTACTTTCAATCGGTAACATATGATGCCATTACTGATGAAAAAGATACTGACTTTGCTATACGCTTAACAAAAGAAATTGGTGTGGCTGCCATACCTGTTTCAGCTTTTTACAGAAAAGGTACCGACAGGCATGTTTTGCGATTTTGTTTTGCCAAAAGGCAAGAAACTTTAGATAAAGCCGTTGATAGATTGATAAAGGTTTAACCTTACAGCAGTTTTTTACGTATAAAATTTTGCCGCACGCTAAAAAAAGCACAGTTTATGGATAATCTGAAAATTACAGTATATCAGGGATATTTATTTTGGGAAAATACCGATAAAAACCTGCAAAACATCTCGTTGCGATTATCCGGCATACGCGAAAAAACCAATCTCATTATCCTGCCAGAAATGTTTAATACCGGCTTCACCATGAATGCCGAAGCATTGGGCGAAACCATGGATGGCAAAACCATGCAATGGATGCAAAAAACCGCGCAAAAGTTTGAGTGTGTGGTAACGGGCAGTATCATTATCAAAGAAAAAGATAAATTCTATAACCGCTTGTTATGGGTTAGGCCAGATGGCACTCATGAGCATTACGATAAACGTCATCTTTTTGCTTTAGGCAAAGAAGATAATGTTTACACCGCCGGCACCAAAAAACTGATAGTAGAATTAAATGGTTGGAAAATTTGCCCGGTTATTTGTTATGATCTGCGTTTCCCGGTTTGGCTGCGTAATGTTGATGAAGATTACGACCTTTTAATGATAGTGGCCAACTGGCCCGAAAAACGCGCCCTGCACTGGCGTACACTTATTCCGGCCCGTGCTGTCGAGAACCAGTCTTATGTTATTGGTGTTAACCGTGTTGGGCACGATGGCAACGAGGTTTACCACTCCGGCGATTCCACCTGTATCGACCCGAACGGCAATGTGGTTTACTACAAACGCGATGAAGAGGACGTTTATACGTTTTCTATTATTGGCGATGAAGTAAAAAAAGCCCGCCGTGCAATGCCTTTTTTAAAGGATGCGGATAGGTTTAAGATCGAGGAATAGATAGTCTGATGAAAATTCGGTATTTATTTATCGTGCTCATCTTTTGCTCTTGCGAAAATCCTCATCATAATAAAGCCCCTCTAAAGAAACCTAAAGTTCAATCCTATCCAAAACAGCACAAAGTTTTAACGGATAGTATTAATGCAACCATAGATTTGGGAGACGAAGCAAGTTTCGATGAGTTACCAAAGCTGAGTTTTGAGAATATTGGGGAGTCGGAATATTTGACTTATAAACAAAACGCTCAAATAAACGACATGGATACTAATCCATCACATTTGGTTTCAACAGATTCCAGCTTTACCCTTTATACATCTAAAGCCAAATTAGTATACAAAAAGCGTAATAAATTTACGCCATCCCGCGATGTATCTACCGTAGAGTATAAAGGATTCATAAATAATTTAAAAGCTTATTTTTTCAATGAAACCAACATTGGAGATGATTTTGAAATAAGTCAGTCGTTTTTAATTGATAGTGTAAATAACATCCGCTATGATTTTATTTCAAGATTTGATGGAGCTACCACTGCTCCTGCTATGTCTGTCAATAAAAAATATTTTTTCTATTATGAAAACGGTATCATGACCGGTAGCGCAGATACAGAAGAGAATAACAGTTTTATTGGTGTTATTGAAATATCAGAGAATGGGCAACCGTACCAGGAATTATCCAGTTTTACCACTACAAAATGGAACATTGAAGATGGTGTTTGGGTAAATAACAATGCAATCGCCTTAAAGCTAAATCAACGTAAATATGTTGACCATAAATGGCTAAATAGCTACAGATATAGGATAGCTACTTTGCCTCTCAATAGATAATATCTAATCCTAAAAACCGCTCATTTTTCCCCTTTCATTTCCATACTAATCTTAGTATTTTGCGTGTTCCTAAAAACGTTTTTAAATGAGATTGATAGTTCGTGGTGTTGTAATTGTATTGGCCCTGTTTACCGCGTTTAACGCATCGGCACAAAAGAAAAAGAAAGACCTTACCCAGTTTGTAGACCCATTTATAGGTACCGGCGGGCACGGGCATACCTACCCGGGTGCGGTTGCCCCTTTCGGTATGGTGCAGTTAAGCCCGGATACCCGTTTAGAAGGTTGGGATGGCGTTTCTGGTTATCATTATACAGATAGTCTTGTTTATGGTTTTTCGCATACACACCTGAGCGGTACGGGCATTGCCGACCTGTGCGATGTGCTTTTTATGCCAACTACAGGCGAGCCTCAACTAAAAAATACCGACTACCGTTCCGGCTTTCAAAAAAAGAATGAAGAGGCCTCTCCCGGATACTATGCAACCCAACTGGATAAATATAATATTGGCGTTGAACTTACGGCAACCACTCGTGTTGGTGTACATAAATACGATTATAACAATGCCACCCAGGGCAATATCATTATAGATCTGCAGCACCGTGATGAGGTTTTAGATTCTTGGATAGAAGTAGTTAACGACCACGAGATACGGGGTTTTCGCCGTTCAAAATCATGGGCTACCGATCAGCACCTGTTTTTTTACGCCAAGTTTTCAAAACCGTTTAAAGCCTATGGTATAGCGTTAAATGACCAGTTACAGCAAGGTAAAAGCAAAGTACAGGGTAAAAATGTAAAAATGTTTATTCAGTTTGATGATCCTAAAGTGGTGATCTCCAAAGTGAGTATATCTTCGGTAAGTGCCGAAGGCGCTTTGAAAAATCTGGATGCTGAGGTGCCCGATTTTGATTTTAAAAAGGTAGCTAAAGCCGCCAAGCTCGCCTGGAACGAGGAATTATCAAAGATACAGGTTGAAGGTGGTGCGCCGGCAGTATCGCAGCAACAGCAAGCCAATGCGGTGTATAACCCTTACGGATACAATTCACCCGTACCACGCGGAAAAAAGAAAGCAGCGATACCAGATCATGCCAAAGAAAAGCAGATCATGTTTTATTCGGCCCTGTACCATTGTATGGTAGCCCCGAGTATCTATAACGATGTAGATGGCCAGTACCGCGGCCTGGATCAAAAGATACATACCGCAAAAGGGTTTAATTATTATACTGCATTCTCTTTATGGGATACTTATCGTGCCGAAAATCCTTTGTTAAACCTTATTGACCGCAAACGCACTTCAGACTTTATTAAAACCTTCCTCGCAGTTTATGAGCAAGGCGGTTTATTACCTATTTGGCCCCTGGCTACAACCGAAACTTATTGTATGGTGGGCAACCACTCTATCCCGGTAATTGTAGATGCTTATGCCAAAGGCATCCGTGATTTTGATGCAGAAGAAGCTTTTACCGCAATGAAGGCCGCCGTTAACCGTAACCAGTTTGGGTTGGATAATTACCGCAAAACAGGCGCTGTTAATTCTGATGTTGAGCATGAATCGGTGGCAAAAACACTTGATTATGCTATTGATGATTGGTGTGTTGCCCAAATGGCTAAAATGCTGAACAAACCACAAGATTATGCCGAATATATTAAACGGGCGCAATACTGGAAAAACGTTCATAACAACCAAAACGGTTTTATGCAGGCAAGGGAAAATGGTGGCTGGTACACTCCTTTTGAGCCTACCGAGATCAACAACAACTATACCGAAGGTAATGCATGGCAGTACAGCTTTTTAGTCCCACAGGATGTAGAGGGGCTGATAAAAAGCCTTGGCGGGAAAGCTAATTTCGAGACAAAGCTTGACGAGTTATTCAGCACTAATGCAAAGCTAAGCGGCCGCCAGCAGGATGATGTTACGGGTTTAGTGGGGCAATATGCCCATGGTAACGAGCCGAGCCATCATATAGCTTACTTGTACAACTTTACAAACTCGCCCGATAAAACCCAGTATTACGTAAACAAGATCTTGAAAGAGCAGTACAGCGCCAAATCAGATGGCCTATCGGGCAATGAAGATTGCGGACAAATGTCAGCATGGTATATCATGAGTTCATTGGGCATCTACAATATTGCCCCGGGGCAGCAGCAATATCAGATAGGTGTACCGCAATTTGAGAAAATGGTTATCAATCTGGAGAATGGCAAAAAATTCACCATACATAATCCGGGTGCTACAGTGGGGCGCGGTAATTTTTATGTACAGGGAATGAACCTGAATAAAAAGCCTTACAATAAATTATATATCGACTATGAGGATGTTGCTAAAGGCGGCGACTTTGAAGTGTTCACAGGTTCGCTTGCTAACAAACTGTTTATGCAGGAGCTGGAGAAACCAACTTCAAAGATCAGCGATGAACTGATCGTACCTAACCCTTACATTATATCGGGCACCAAAACTTTTAAGCAATCTATTACTGTTGAGATAGCTTGTGCCGATAGCCTGGCAAAAATATATTACACGTTGGATGGCACTATACCTACCTCGTCGTCTACCCAATACAATAAACCTATTGCTATAATGGTGAACACAACGGTTAAGGCTATTGCTGTTAAAGATGGTAAAAGCAGCTTTGTTGATGAAGCAACCTTCACGAAGATCCGTGGTGATATTAAGCTAACACTTACCAATAAATACCTGCCCAACTACTCGGCACAGGGCGATGAAACGCTGATAAACGGCATTCATGGAACGGCTAACTGGCGTTTGGGTAACTGGCAAGGCTATCAAAATAACGATCTGGAAGCTGTGATTGATTTGGGCCAGGTAAAACCAATAAAGCAGGTAAGTATTGGCGCCTTACAGGATAGCCGGGCATGGATAGTGTTCCCGTCTTCGGTGCAATACTGGTTATCTGACGATGGCAAGAACTATAAGCTGGCCGCGACTGTTAATACCAAGATCGATGTTAAGGAACTTGAACCTCAAACACAGCAATACACCGCGCCAATAAACAAAAAAGCAAGGTATATTAAGCTGATAGCCAAGCAATATGGCGCTTTACCCGAATGGCACGAAAGCAAAGGCAGCCAATCGTATATTTTTGCGGATGAGATAACTGTTGAGTAACAATATTTAAATGAAATACAGCGAGAAGTTGGCAAACAGGATTCGTGAAGCACTGGTTAATGCGCCTAATGTTGAGGAAAAACCTATGTTTGGCGGCCTGTGTTTTATGGTAGATGATAAAATGTGTATCTGCTGCACCCGCGGAACAGAAATTATGTGCCGTATTGGGCCGGATGAATTTAACAAGGCAGTAGAAAAACCTGGAACACGACCTATGGTGCATGGTGGTAGAGCAATGAAGGGTTATATATATGTAGATGAGACTGCCCTTACTAAAAAATCTGAATTTGACTATTGGATCAATACCTCCTTAGCCTACAATAAGATCGCGAAATCATCCAAAAAGAAGTAGCAATCTTTACATAGGCAACAGATAACGTACTCCCTGATTGCTTAAATTAGCTACGTGAAATTCTATATTAAAAACATGGTGTGCAGCCGTTGCAAAATGGTGGTGAAAAGCGAGTTGGAAAAGGTTGGGCTGCATCCCACATCGGTAGAATTGGGCGAAGTTGAAGTAAATGACGAACCTGATAAAAACACCGTACAGCAACTAAACGACAACCTTAAACTACTGGGGTTCGAGATAATAGACGACCGCAAAAGCCGCATTATAGAGCAGATAAAGAACGCCGTAGTTTCTCTTATCCATTATAGCGAAGAATCGCCAAACCTTAACCTGTCTGAATATCTCGCGCAGCAATTAAATTACGATTATGGATATCTCAGCAACCTATTTTCGGAAGTTGAAGGCAGCACTATCGAAAAGTATTTCATTGCGCAAAAAATAGAAAAAGTAAAAGAGTTGATGATGTATGATGAGCTAACCCTATCGCAAATTGCAAATCAGCTTGGCTACAGTAGTGTTGCCTACCTATCATCGCAGTTTAAAAAACAAACAGGTCTCACTCCAACCTTTTATCGTTCACTTAAACAGAATAAGCGCCGTAATATCGAAGACCTGTAAATGTTATAACTCAATCACGTAATTACGTAACATTATCCTTTTCGGCACCAATACCTTTGTGTTATAAAATTAAAAACCATGACACATTCGTATAAAATTACAGGTATGACCTGTACCGGCTGCCAGGCAAAAGTGCAATCACTTCTCTCAAAAATACCGGGTATTACCAGCGTAGATATCGACTTACAAAACGCCCGAGCTGATATCACCATGAGCCGGCATGTTGATACCCCGACTCTACAAGCCGCATTAGCCGATTATCCAAAATACAGCCTTACAGAGGCGCATCAGCATCATGCACCTGCGCAAACATTTGATTTTGATGAAGATGCAAAACGCCCCTTCTTTGAAACGTACAAGCCCGTGCTGCTCATATTTGGTTATGTGTTGCTGGTATCTGTGTTAGTTTCGGTAGTAGCTGGTTTTGACTGGATGACGGGTATGCGCATATTTATGAGCGGCTTTTTCCTGGTGTTCTCATTCTTTAAAATGCTTGATATTAACGGCTTTGCCGATAGCTACTCGATGTATGATATTGTAGCTAAAAAGATAAAGGCCTGGGGATATATTTACGTTTTTGTAGAACTGGCTTTGGGTTTAGCTTATGCCATTAATTTCAACCCGGTTGTTACTAATATTGTAACCCTTGTGGTAATGAGTATCAGCATTATCGGCGTATTGCAAAGCGTATTGAATAAACGTAAAATAAAATGTGCCTGCCTTGGCGCGGTATTTAACCTGCCCATGAGTACCGTTACAATTATTGAAGATGCCCTGATGATAGCCATGAGCGTAGTTATGCTCATTATAATGCTTTAAAAACTGATGGTAAAAGCAGTTTGCTTTTCGGCTATGGTTTTCAAAGAAAACTCGAAGCTATGATTAAGCATTATCTCGCGGACTAAAGTCAAGCCTATACCCTGCCCATCCTTTTTGGTGCTGTAAAACGGAGTAAACAGCTGCATACTTTGCTCATTGCTAATGCCTTTGCCATTATCAATTATCATTAGTTTACGATTGTGGATATCAACTATAAACTCTATAACGCCATTGTTTTCAATAGATTCAATGGCGTTTTTTACGATGTTTATCAATGCCTGCTCCATTTGCTGCACATCGGCCATAATGTAAAACGGCAGTGCCGGTGGTTCAAATATCAATTGAATCTGCCCCTCTTGAGCCTTTATCTGCATTAACTCAATTACCGAATTGAGCAGATTGTTAAGGTCGATTTGTTTTTTGTTAGCTTCGGGCAGTTTTACCAGGTCGGCAAAATTGCGCATAAAGTGGTTAAGGTTCTGGTTCCGGTCAAACGCTACCTGCAAGGCATTATTCAGTTGGTTATCCGTTTGGTGCTGCCACAATTCGCCGCTTTTTAACGCCGATTGAATAATGGAGTTTACCGGGCCAATGGTGTTGTTTACCTCATGCGCCATCATACGTATTACCTTACCATAAGTATTTTTTTCTGCAGCCAATATTTCTGCGGTCAGTTCTTCTATCATAATAAAATTACGATGGAAGCCACGGTCAATAAAGTGCGATTTCTGGAGTTTATAAGTTGTGATCCCGCTGAGCTTAACCGTTATGGTATCGCCTGCTTTTAAAAACTTTGTTTGTTTAAAAAGCGGGTGTTGTAGTTCGTTTATGTTATTACCTATCAGTTCTTTTTCGTCGAGGCCCAGTATCAATAGTGCCTTTGGGTTTAACTGCTGTATACAATCGTTATAATCAAGAATGATGATACCCGTTGGCGAGGTATAAATAAGCTTCTCCAGGAAAAAGTGCTGCTCTTCCTGTTGTGTGCGCTCGGTTCTTAACTCGTCTATCATTTTGTTATACACGTTTATCAGTTGATCTACCTCGTGCTTGCCGGTAGTTAAAAACTTAACATTAAAATCACGGTCTTTAAGTGCTTCAATCCCCTGCAAAAGCATTTTTATAGGGCGTATAAGCTGGCCATATAAACCAATGGCAATTACTAATGATATAATTATAAAAGCCTCGGATATGATAAAGAAGATCCGGTTCTCATTAAAAATGAAAAAGGTTAACCCAAGTGTTAACAGGTGCAATATGGTTACAAACAGGATGTATTTAGTCCTCAGCTTCATCGTAAGGTATCTCAAACTTATCTAACCTGCGGTACAATGCGCTGCGGGTTAACCCTAAAGCGGTTGCGGCCCTTGATACTTTGTTCTTATGATAAAGCATCGCCTTTTTTATCATCTCAATTTCCATTTCCTCCAGCGTTATAGTGCCCACCGCCGGTATACGGGCATCCCCCTTTTTAGCAGGCGCTTGTTCCAGTTGCGATTTAAAATCATCAATACCCAACTCATTGGTATTGCTAACCAATATAGACCGTTCTACCAGGTTTTTTAACTGGCGGATATTTCCCGGTAAAGGGAGCTGCTGCAGCCATTTCATAGCACTTTTTGATACAGTTAATTCGGGCCGGTTGTAGATCTGTTTAAGGTTATTGATAAAGAAGTTAACCAACAAGGGGATATCCCCCGGCCTGTCACGTAACGATGGCAGCGTAATAGTTATCAAGTTAATGCGATACAACAGATCTTCTCTGAATGTATTGCTATTTACCATTTGGCCAAGGTTTTTATTTGTAGCACAAACAATACGGACATCCACCGTTTTGGTGCGACTGCTGCCCAATACCTCATATGTCCTGTCCTGTAGCACGCGCAATAACTTAACCTGGCTGCTGGCATCCAGATCGCCTATTTCATCTAAAAATATGGTACCCTTATTCGCCAGCTCGAAACGCCCGGCCCTATCAAAACGTGCGTCGGTAAATGCCCCACGGATATGGCCGAACATTTCACTTTCAAACAACGAGGTTGAGATACCGCCCAGGTTTACTTTAATAAAGGGTTTATTTGCCCGCAAGCTATTTTGATGCACAGCTTCAGCGATCAGCTCTTTACCTGTACCGCTTTCACCCATTATCAATATAGATGCATCGGTACCGGCAACACGGCCAATAGTTTCCAGTATTTGCAGCATTTGCGGGTCTTCGCCAATAATATGCTGAAAGTTGTATTCCTTGTCCAGTTGCTTGCGGGTGCGGTTTACAACGCTTTGTTCCTGCAGATCAAGCAATGTTTTTACCGATTGGAGCAGATGTCCATTATCCCAGGGTTTATTAATGAAATCGTTAGCGCCCATCTTCATGCCCTGTACCGCCAGCGCAATACTACCCCAACCGGTAATTAAAATAACAGGTATTGTTGGCTCATCTTTTTTTATCCGCGCCAGCAAAGCCATACCCTCCTCGCCTGATGTACTGATAGAAAAATTAAGATCAAGAATGATCAGGTCTGGTGTGTTATCCTTAATTATTCTTAAAGCCTCAGCAGGTGTTTCGGCACCGGTCGCCTCATATTTTTGGCTCTTCAGTAGCAAAAGCAATGAGGTACGTACAGCAATATCATCATCAATAACCAGTATCATACAGTAAATCTAAATTATTATTCTTCATGTAAAGCAACTGCCGGTAAAATTGCCGCCGCCTGTTTGCCGGGGTATAACGAACATACCAGAACCAATAAGTAAATAAATATTACTGATAAAGCTATCGCGACAAGGTAAACACTTGCAGCCAAGCCAAATACGTTTAGTAAAGGGAACTGTATCGCAAAAAAGGTCCCGATTATTAAGGCCAGCGTAGCCAGTATCATAGATTCGGTAACCAATTGTCCTGATACCGAATTACCACTGGCACCTATTGCCCTGCGCAAACCTATCTCGCCTTTGCGCTTATTAATATTATACCAAAGAACACCAAATAAACCCAGGGCTACGTTAATGATCAGGAAACAAGCAACGATCAACAGTATCATCATGGGTATCAGCGTTGTGTTATTCATGGTTTTGCGTTTATCGGTTAGGTGCTCAATCTCAATACCCGAGTTATTTGAGTTACTCGCCATAAGTTTATACAAACGGCTTTCAAATGCTGCATCGGCTTTATCGTTTATCTTCACCAGTATCCTGCCACGCCCATCATTTGATGAGGTATCGATGCGCTCATACATAGCAAGACCGGCTTCCTGGTAATCGCCTTTGGCTTTAACATCCTGTACCACACCAATCACCGATCTTTTGCTACCCTCACCACCAATTTTTTCGCCAATGGCTTTTCCGCTGCCAAACAACTGCTGCCTTAACGACTGATTGATGATCGTCGGTTTTACCGTAGCGGCATCATCCTGTTTGCCAAACCAACGGCCTTCTGTTAGTTTCATACCCAAAACCTTATTATAAGTATCGCCGACAGTATAATAGTTAACACGGTTAACGTGCACCTTTTTATAATCCGCGTTGTTCATGTGCGTATTGGTAGAGAAAGGAACGTTAGAGCTGGCAAAACTCACCCCTTGTACCGGTGGCATGGCTTTTATATTACCTAACATGGTTTTGTAATATATATCTAAAGAATCTTTGTCCTTAATTTTCACATCACTCTGGTAGTTAATTACCCAAACGCGATCGTATTCAAAACCCATAGGTTGTTTAAAATTCTGGTAATAGTTCACTACTAAAGTGAACACAGCAAATATTACCATGAAGGATACGAATATCTCCGTTATGAGTAAAAAATTTTGCTTTTTTTTATTCCAGATCAGCTTAAATAAATGCTTAATCATAATATTTTTATTTTAAATGTTGATTGATGTTATTGCGCCTTCAAGGCATTAACTACGTTTAACCTGGACATACGCCACGCCGGATATACGCCCGACAGTAACCCAAATACCAAACAAGCCAGCAAGCTGCAAAACAGCACTACATAATTTAGGCTGAGGTTAAGGTTAGCTATCAGGCCCGAATTATTAATTATCTGCATAACAATTACTGAAAGTACTACGCCAATTATTCCGCCTAAAAGGGTCAGGATAATATTCTCAACTATAAACTGGTAAACTAAGGTTTGCGACGATGCACCAAAGGCCTTGCGCACACCGATCTCTGAAGAGCGTTCCATAATACGGGTGATGTTTATATTAACCAGGTTAATGGTAGGCAACAACATAAACAGGAATACAAATATGCTTAAGCCAATTACCAGCTTTGAGACACCTGAATTAGGGCCATCGCCAAGTATCACCCTTATTAAACTTGTAAAATAACTATCGGCAAAGCTGTAGAGATGGTCAAATTCCTTGTCGGGAATTTTAATACGCGATACCATGTTTGTATATTCCTTTTGCATTTTGGGAAGGTCGTTAGCAGATTTTGCCAACAGTATGCCCGAGAAATTCCCGTTAAAGCCTTGGTCTTTTTTGTAATCGTTTTTTGACACGGTATAGGGCAGGTACATATCACCGTACATCATCATTTGCGTAATGGGTACATTTTTAACCACCCCACTTACACGGTATTTAATATTATCAGCCTCGATATACTTACCCACTACGGATAGGGCATCACCAAAGTAAGCCTTTTTGGTATCCTCAGATATCACTGCAACTTTTTCGGCATTATCTACCTGTTGTTTGCTAAATGGCTTACCTTCCAGGAAATCGTAATCCAAAACCTCCCAATAATCGGCATTGGTAAACTTTAGATTGATAGGTACTTTTTTGTTGTTCACGTAAGCGCTCGAAAAGTCGAACATGGACGAAATTGCTACCTTTTCTGGCGTTTTTAAACTCTTGGCATAATGATCCAGGAAATAAAACGAGTGTGGGCCCTTGGTCATAGCGCCGTTTTTAGAGCCTGTCATTTCCATGTTCAGGATGTATAGGGAGCGGTCGCGTTTTTTATCCGGATAGTTTGAATTACCAACTTTATCAATAAAAGCGGTTAATACCATTAGCACGGTAAGTGTAAAGCTGATGCCAAACAAGCTAATAAAAGTAAAGAACTTTCTGCGTTTGAGCACCGCTAGGGCTATTTTGAAATAATTTTTTAACATGATCTTTGTTTTAGGTTGATGAATTATTGAACCTGCGATCCGTCAAATAACCTAACCAAACGGTGGGTTTTTTGCGCCATGCTTTCATCGTGTGTAACCATTACTATGGTTGTACCCTCGTTACGGTTAAGCTGTAACAGGATGTCCATTATTTCGTTACCCATTGCACTATCCAGGTTACCGGTAGGCTCATCGGCCAGTATAATTTCGGGGTTACCAACAATAGCACGGGCTATGGCTACACGCTGGCGCTGCCCGCCTGATAATTGCTTAGGAAAGTGCTTTAAGCGGTTACTTAGCCCTACCTTTTCTAATGCTTCGGTCGCAAGCCTTCTTCTCTCCTTTGCTGTAGTATCGCGATACAACAAAGGCAGCTCTACATTATCTAAAACCTGCAGGTCGCCAATTAAGTGATAGCTTTGAAATATAAAGCCCAGCTTTTGGTTACGGAACTTGGCCAGCTGTTTATCATTAAGACTGTGAGTTGTTTGGTCGGCTATGTTGATACTCCCTTTTGAAGGCATATCAAGCAGGCCCATAATGTTTAGCAAAGTACTTTTGCCGCAGCCCGACGGGCCCATTATAGATAAAAATTCGCCTTTGGCAATGTCAAGATTAATGGCATTAAGGGCCAGTGTTTCAATAGTATCTGTACGATATACTTTTTGAATGTTTTGCAGTTTTATCATGTGAGTTAAGTTATAATTATGATTCTATTTATATGTTATTTTTTGATTTTTTTCAAAGTCGTAAAGCGACAGGTAGCGTAGTTGATAGTAAGCCCCCCAAAAGTCGCGCAGGGCGGCAACATAATCGCGTTTGGCACGGTCATTTTCCTCAAAAGCAATACTCAAGTCGGTAATACTCAAATCGCCTAATACGTATCTCTCACGGGCTATCTGGTACTTTTCTGATGCAATGCTGTCTGCCTGCGCGGTAAATACCAGTTGGTCTTTCATCATATTAAAAAGTGTTACCTGGGTTACAATTTGCTGCCTAAAAGTTTGCTTATCCTGCTCAACCGCATACTCGGTAAATTGCTGGTTTGCCTGCGCGGTTTTTACGCGTGATTTTGATCGCCCCCAATCCAATACCGGTATCGAGAATTGTAATTGCAGTAGCTGCTGGTTTTGCGGCGATTTGTAAACGTCTAAAATTTTAGGCGAGCTGTTAGAAAAACCCAGGTTAGCGGTAAGGGTTGCAACCAATCCGCTTTGCCCCTTTGCTTTAGCTACATCCCTTTTGGCCTCGGCTATCCGGCGTATAAAAGCGATAGCGTCAGATCGGTTCTCAAAGGCTTCTGCCAGTACTTTATCGGCAGATACATTCATGTTGATGGACGAACCCGGCAACTCTAATGATATTTTATCATCACCTTCTACCCCTGTATAACTGCGCAGGGTTAAGGTGGCAATTTCCATATCGCGCTTGGCTGTACCTACAGCTTTTTGTGCGTTCAATTGTTCCAGCTGTAGTTGTAGGATCTCGTTTTTTGATACCTTACCCAAGTCAAATTTCACATTAGCTATCTTCAGTATCTTTTTTGTGTTGGTATAATTGGTTTCAGCTATTTGCAGGTTTACCTGTGCCAGCAGCAGGTCAAAGAAGTAGCCGCTTACCGTATAAGAGATCTGCTCCTGCGATTCGATATACACCTGTTTACTTTCGTTAAACTTTAGCGGCTCTATCTTTTTATCCCACCTTAAAGAATTGTATTGAAATAGTGGCTGACTGTACCCAATAGCATAGGGTACACCGTTATACAGCACATTATTTCTGTCGAAATCATAAAAGCGCTGCATTTGGGTGGTACCATAAACGGTACCGCCGGTTGCCGTAATGGTTTGGCTAAAGTCCATTTGTAACGATGAGTTATCGTTATGGATCGGCTGGAATAATATGGTACCATTGGGCTGTAATACTTGTGTATAGGTTTTGCTATAGCCCGGCAAAATGCCTGTTAATGATAGCTGTGGCTGATAGTTAGACTTAAAAGTACGCCACTCCCAATATTTGGTTTCGCGAACAGTAGTGGCTTGTTTGGCGGCTATCGAATTCTGTTTGGCCATTTCTACCACCTGCTGCAAACTAAGCCGAAGGGTATCGGCACCACTGCCGCAGTAAGCAGCAGTACCGATGAATAGCAATATAATGAGGTATAGGTATTTCATTGCATTAGTTTTTAATAGTGAGCTCGTTTGAATTTTTGTATTCGCTCATATCCGATGTTATTACTACATCTCCTGGTTTTAAGCCATCTTTTATCTCTACAAAATCAAAATTGGTAAGGCCAATGTGTACTGTCCTTTTCCCGGCTTTATTTCCATTTATTACAAACACATCCTGTGCAGATGCCCCTTTAAATGCCGGGCCATTTGCCACACGCATAACGTTATTATGCAGTTCTGTTACCAGGAATACGTCTACCTTCATATTTGGGCGTAACAGTTTGTTATTGCGTTCGTTCAGCTGTACATCAAAGGTTACAATGCTGTTTTGTATAGATGGGTACACATTAGCCACATGACCTTTCATCTGCGCATCATTTATGCGGATAATAACCGGCATGCCATTATGTAGCTGATCCATATAATTATCAGACACGCTGCCGTTAACCTTAAAACTGCCCAGATCAGCAATGCGCGCCAGTGATTCGCCTTCCCTTACGGTAGCGCCAATATTTTTATTTATCCAGGTAACAACCCCGGTGCGAGTGGCAATAATGTTGGCCAGGTTTAGCTTGCGTTGCAGTTCGCGCAGGTCATTCTCTTGGATGGCAAGGGCAATCTCCGCTTCCTTTATTTCTATCTGCATGGTTTGCTGCTTGCTTTTTATCTCGTTCTCCAGCTGCTTCTTTTCCAGTTGGGCAACCTTCAGGTTTAGTTCGGCTTGTTCAATAC
>NZ_JAQBOI010000017.1 GCF_028288105.1 Mucilaginibacter sp.
TATGGATAAATATAAGGTAGTTCGTTATCACATTTATGCAGCAGCTTAAGGGCTAAATCCTGATGGCCTTCCTGTACAAGGTTTTGTGCAAGATCTAAAAACGTGGTCATTAGCACCGGGTAAAACATAGTGGTAGATTCATGATCAAGGTATTTGGCAGTTTTATATTTGCCATACTTAAACTTGTTCATCATGTTATCATACATTACCAGGCTATTTGTTTTGCTTAGCTGATCGTGGTTGGCCGTATCTGGTTTTAAAGGTAACAAGCGATAAGTAAAGCCCTCTTTATATAGGTATGGCTGTAAACCAATAAGGTTGCTGTTGCCAATAGTTGTGGTAAAGCAAATAGGCCTTTTCCAGTTATTATGAGCAAGAATATCCAGCAGGGCAAGGTTATCTTTAGTTATATAGTTTGATGTGTATGTCCACTCTATAGCAGGGGCCAGTTTATCTTTTTGCTCGGGTGTTATCACCTTGTTCTTCATCACATCATCCGCGTTAACGGTTAGTTTGAAGTGTTTGGTTGGCAAATAATTAACAGTTTCGCCACCCTGGTTTTGGCCCTGTGTGTTCTTATCATCCGATGTAATAAAATCAAATACTTCCTTCAGCTCAACCGAACCTGTGATTTTAGAATCGTTAAAGTAAATGATATCCCTTACGCCATCCTTATATTTATCATAAGGCATAGTGATAGGTAAAGGTTCAGACTGGTTCATTTTCTTTTGCATCTGGCGTATGTACCAATCGCCGCTAAACAGGCTCAGGTTAACAATGCGCACATCCGGGCGTATACCTTCTACTTCCTGGTCGTACCATAACGAGTAGGTATCGTTATCACCGTAGGTAAACAAAATAGCGTTTGGCGGGCACGATATCAGGTAATTGTAAGCCATATCATGCGCTGTCATTTTTGTAGAGCGGTCATGTCCCGGCCATTCTTTAAATGCCATTAATACCGGCGCGGCCAGCAAGCAAATACCGGTAGCAATATATGCCGCTGTGCGGGCGTTCAGTTTTCTGCTGATACCATCAGCAATAGCAATAACGGCCAGGCCTATCCAAATAGCAAAGGCATAAAACGACCCCACATAGGAATAGTCCCGCTCCCGTGGCTGCACCGATGGCTGGTTTACGTATAATACAATAGCTATACCGGTAAAAAACCAAAGCAGGGTTATAATAAGGGCATCTTTCTTTTTACGTTCAAATTGGTAAACCATGCCTATCACTCCTAAAATAAATGGCAGGGCGTAAAGTGGGGTATAAGTAGGGCTATCCACTACAGATTTTGGCAAATGCCTGCCGCCGTCAAGTATCCCGCTGGTCCAATTGCCGTCAATGCTTTCGGTGCTTTGCTGCCCATCCTGGTCGTTATAGCGGCCTACAAAGTTCCACAGAAAATAACGGAAATACATCTGGTAGATCTGCCAGCTGCCCATCCATTTAATATTATCTACAAAATTTGGCGCCTGCCCTTCGGGTATATTTAGCCAGTCACGATAAAACTGTACGTCGCTACCATCAGTACTATACATACGTGGTAAAAAAGTTGTATGATCATACTCATAGTTAGCCCTTTTACCGGCAATTTCGTATTTGTCTTTTCCCTTGCGATAGATGGTACTGCCGTCGGTTTGGCCGGTTATCTGGGCATCAAAATATGGGCCGGTAAGCAAGGGGTTCTCACCATATTGGATCCGGTTTAAATAACCGTATAGGGTAAAGGCATTATCGGGGTGTGAGTTATTCAGGTTGGTATTTGCCGATGCCCTGATAGGGATGTAGGCAAACGAGCCATATCCAAAATAAATGAATGCAATACACAAGAATGCCAGGTTAAGCGTTGGTTTGTTTTTGCGGATACTGTAAATTATACCGGCAACAATGCAGGCTATAAGCAGTATAAAAAAGAAGAATGCTCCGGTGCCAAAACCCAGCCCAAGTGTATTCACAAAAAACAGGTCGAAAAACGCGGCGAACTTTATTGTGTAGCCCCTTATGCCATATTGTACAAAACCAAGTATAGCTATGCTCACTAAAAAGGCGATAAGCGCACTTTTTGTAGTCACTTTTTTATACCTGCGGAAGTAATACACCAGGGCGATAGCCGGGATAGTTAATAAATTAAGCAAGTGGATACCTATAGAAAGCCCCATAACATAGGCTATAAAAATTATCCATTTATCGGCGCCGGGCTCATCTGCATGGGCATCCCATTTTAATATAGCCCAAAATACTACTGCAATACAAAGTTGAGATAACGCGAATACGATGGTTTCGACAGCTGAGAACCAAAAGGTATCGGTATAAGTGAACGCCAGCGCGCCAACCAAACCTGCGCCCATAATAACGGTGGTTTGTGCATCGCCAAAAGTTTTTTCGCGATTGGCAAGCAGCTTTTTTGCCATAGCGGTTATCGTCCAAAACAAAAACATAACTGTAGCGCCACTCGCAATGGCCGAACCCATATTAGTGAAATACGGTACCTTGGTATTATCGCCCAATGATAGCAGCGAAAACACCTTACCCAGCATAGCAAACAAAGGGTAGCCAGGTTGGTGTGATACCTGCAGCCTGTATGCGCACGAAATAAATTCGCCACAATCCCAAAAACTTACTGATGGCTCTAATGTTAAGATGTAGGTTGCTGAAGCTATAACAAAGCAAAGCCAGCCAAAAAGGTTGTTAATTTTATTGTATTGCATCCTGTATGGGTATAATTAAGCGCGCAAATATCAGTATTTTTTGTAGCTTGATGATATAATAACAGAGCAGCCTAAGCAAATTTAACAGAAATTAACTGTTTGCGTGGCGGCTATACTTTAATTAGCACCTTAAATTTTAATGTTACAATAAATAACACTTATTTTGTTGAGTATGCAAAAAAACTATACCAGGCTGGCAGGTAAATTTATTTTAGTGTTGTGCATAATAATACTATCGGCCACGATAAGTAAGGCGCAATCGGTTTATTTGCCACAATCGTATCAGCTGTATCAAAAATTTAATGCCGATATATACTCCAAAAGCAGCCGGATGCATACATCGCTGCGCCCATTTCTTATAGATAGTACATTAAACACAAGGTATGATCAGTTAATGGACCTTGGGGTTGATACCAATCGCAAAAACTGGTTTTTACGCAAGATATTTAACGAGCATTTAATAGATGTAAAAACCAAAGATTATACCTTTTACGGCGATATACTTTTAGAAAACACCTTTGGCCACGATTTTAAGGATAAATCAAACGAACCCATAAACTTTAAGCCAATTGGTTTTGGCCCAAATGCCAGGATAGGTTTAAATACGCGCGGTTTCCAATTTGGCGGTACGGTAGGTACAAAATTCTCTTTTTATACCAGCGGTTTTGAGAACCAGGCATCCTTCCCCGATTATTATACCGATTATGTTAAACAGATCCGGTTCATTCCCGGCCAGGCTTATGACAGGTCACCGTCTAAAAGCTATCGCGATTACTCTTATGCAACAGCAATATTATCATACACTCCAATAAAACAACTGAACATTACCTTAGGGCAGGATAAAACCTTTATTGGCGATGGTTACCGCTCTATATTACTATCAGATAATGCCGCACCTGCACCTTTATTAAGGTTAACCGCTAATGTTGGCCAGGTGCAATACATGATGATGTGGACTTACATGCAGGATATTAACCTGCCTAAGTTTGACAGCTTTGGCGGCAATCGCCGTAAATGGGGCCTGTTCCATTACCTGGACTGGAACGTAAGCAACAGCCTTTCGTTAGGGTTCTTTAACGCTTACATAGTTCCCGAGGCCGACGACCAGGGTAACCGCCGTGGTTTTGACGTTAACTTTATTAATCCGGTGCTGTTTGCAAGCAGTTTTGGTCCGTCGTCGCAACCGGGCAATGCTTTGGTGGGTTTTACAGGTAAGTACAAAATATTTGATAAAAGCGCACTATATGGGCAGTTATTGTTAGATCGCTTTAAGACCGGTAATTTCTTTGAAAGCAGCAATACCGATAACACAGGTGGTTTACAATTGGGCATCCGCGGGGCAGATATATTTGGTGTGAAGAACCTGAATTACTTGTTTGAATACAATACCGTTAAACCATATACCTATTCGGACGAGCAGGCTATAAGCGCCTACACGCTTTACAGCCAGCCATTGGGCGACCCGCTGGGCGCTAATTTTAGAGAATTTATAGGGATATTGAATTATTCTGCAGGCAGGTTTGATTTTCAGGGCCAGCTAAACTATGCCAAATACGGATTGGATGCCACAGGCCAAAACAATGGTAAGGATGTTACCAAACCCTTTGTACCAACGTTAAATACAACAAAGGTAGGGCAGGGCATAAGCACCAATCTTTACTATGCCGAAGGCACAGTATCATTTATGGTTAACCCCAAATACAATCTCCGTTTTGAGCTTGGGGGTATTTACCGTAGAGAATCTAACGCGATAGATACAAAAAATGCCGCTATTATCTCTTTCGGGTTAAGAAGCAGCTTCAGGAACTTGTACCACGATTTTTAAGGGATTGTATGAGAAAATTATACCTAATTCTATTATTTACTGTGATTTGCTGCGACGCATTCTCCCAGGAATTATTAAATAAAACCAAAGCTGAAATTAATACCCTTTTGGCTAAACAGGGTGGGGTTTTAAGTATGCAAACAGGAATAAAAAAAGGGAGCATGTTTTTTAAAATCCCATATAACTTATTGATGTATTCCTTCACAAAACCCAGTCAAAAGATTAATGGCGTAAATGGTATGCAGTTACTGTTAAATGAAGGTAAATGTTTTCAATACACTGTTTTTTATTTAGACCTTAAGTATAAGAAGGAATTGATAGCTAAATTTTCTAATTCAAGATTAAAACATGTAGATAATCAATTGCTTTGGCAGAATAAAGTGGAAGGCTACGAAATGGAGATAAACGATATTAATGGTATACCTATGTCAAGCGGAAATTTTATACCAGTATTTAATCTTAATGTGCGTAAAACTGCGGATAAATATAATTTTTAACTAATATAGTTTTATAGCGGAAATTGCTTAAGCAATTAAAAGGAGATAGTAACATCAGACTATTGTTTACTAAATCATTCTCAGTTGCCTTTAGCAATTAAGACCTTTCGACTATCTTTGATATTCTATTTTAAATTATGGCTACAGAAGTTAAGTGCCCAAGCTGCGGACATGGTTTCCCTATTGAGGAAGTTATGGCCGAAGAATATAAGCAGCAGCTAAGGCTGAAAATGCAGGATTATACCCGCCAAAAAGAAGAAGAG
The DNA here is from genome assembly GCF_028288105.1 of Mucilaginibacter sp. Taxonomy (GTDB): domain Bacteria; phylum Bacteroidota; class Bacteroidia; order Sphingobacteriales; family Sphingobacteriaceae; genus Mucilaginibacter. Next base: position 5,297 of record NZ_JAQBOI010000017.1, read on the forward strand.
TTCCAGAAAAAGGAAGCAGATTTTACTACCCGCGAAAAACAGCAGCAGGAAGCCTTTGAGCAGCGCCTTGCCGGCGAAAAGAAAGCCCTGCAATTAACGCTGGAAGAGAACCTGCGTAAATCAATCGCATCAGATTTTGAGAACCAGTTGCTGATGCTGCAAAACTCGGTGAATGCCAGTGCCGAAAAACTAAAGGAATCGCGCCAGAAAGAGCTTGAGTTTTTACAGCGCGAGCAATCTCTCAAACAAAAAGAAGAAGAGATGGAAATTGCCTTGCAACGTAAATTGCAGGAGCAGCGCGCCGAACTAAGTGAACAGATCCGCAAGCAGGAAACCGAAAAATACAGCATAAAGGATACCGAACACCAGCTAAAGGTGAAAGAGATGGAGAAACAACTTGAAGACCAGAAAAAATTGGTTGACGAGATGAAGCGCCGTGCCGAACAAGGATCAATGCAGTTACAGGGCGAGGTGCAGGAGCTGATACTGGAAGAACAATTAAGAAGCTATTTTCCGTTTGACTTGATAAGCGAGGTAGGCAAAGGTGTACGCGGGGCCGATTGCGTGCAAACCGTGCGTAACCAGTTTGGGCAGGAATGCGGCCGTATTATTTATGAGAGCAAACGTACAACCGCTTTTGCAGGCGACTGGATAGATAAGCTAAAAAAAGATATGCGCGCCATGGGCGTTGATGTTGCCGTTATTGTAACCCAGTGCTATCCAAAAGGCATGGACTGCTTTGGCGAGAAGGATGGTGTGTGGATCTGTAGTTTTGATGAGTTAAAGGCTGTATCATACATTTTGCGCGATGGCGTGGTTAAACTGGCCAATATGGCCAAAGCCCAGGATAATAAAGGCGATAAAATGCATTTGCTGTATGATTACCTAACCAGCAGCGAATTTTCTGAACAATGGAAAGCCATAAGGGAAGGATATATGAGCATGCGTATATCTATCCAAAAAGAGCGTGATGCCATGGAGAAACTTTGGAAAGCACGCGAAAAACAGTTGGAAAAGGTTTTATTGAATGCAGCCCACATCAAAGGTTCAATAGAAGGCATTGCCGGCACAGATGTTATACAACTAAGCCTTGGCGATGAGGACGAACCTTTACTGCTCGAATAAGGATTAATACAGATTAATTAATATTTATACGCATAATACCAGCCTTTCTATGTAGATTTAGCTTTATTTCCGCTCATCCAATATTACTTCCCGGTACTTCTATCATCCCGCTAAGTTTTTTAGTAATTCTACAATGATTAAGATTATACTGGCCGAAGGTCATAATGTTGTGCGTAATGGTATCCGTTTGCTTTTAGATAAGGAAATTGATATTGAAGTAATTGCCGAAGCTAACAATGCTAAAGAGGTACTGGAGATACTCAATGATGGCCTTAAGCCAGATATTATATTAACCGCTATTAACTTACCTAACGTGAGCGGTATCGACCTTGTAACAAAGGTACGTTTAACCCATCCTGATATTAAGGTTGTAATGCTTTCCATGATCGAGGAAGAAAAATACGTTATACAGGCTTTTAAAGCAGGTGCTATTGGTTACATGCTAAAAAGTGTAAATGAGTTTGAATTGGTTTATGGAATAAGGCATGTGTATTTGGTTAATGAAAGATACCTGTGTAACGAACTTGCCCTAAGGCTTCTTGATAAGCTATTACGTATACCCGAAAATAAATTTGACGTGCACGTAAATGATATTGAAATATCAAAAAGAGAGGTAGAGATATTGTCGCTCGTATCAGAGGGCTTCACCAATCAAGAAATAGCAGATAAGCTTTTTACCAGCAAACGTACCATTGAAGGGCACCGCCAGGGCCTTATCGAAAAAACAGGAACACGCAATACCGCCGCTTTGATCAGGTATGCGGTTTTAAATAGTATTATAGAATAA
>NZ_JAQBOI010000026.1 GCF_028288105.1 Mucilaginibacter sp.
AATATAACGGCGCTTCTCTACAAACTCACGCAGCAAAACTGCAATATGTGCCTGCGGACCGCCAAATGCAGTAAATGTATACAAAGACACATCACGGATAAATAAAAGTTGCCTGCCTTTCAATGGTTACCGGTTAATAGTCGTCATCATCATCGTCAAAGCCTTTTAAATTCATATAAACGCCTTGCAACTCAGATAAGGCATGCATATCGCGTTTGGATTTCGTAATCTCAATACCTTTCTCATAAGTACTTATTGCATCATCTTTACGGCCCAACGCTTCATATAATTTACCCAAATGATAGTAAGTACCGGTATAATTTGGGTGATTATTAACAAGGTCTTCATAATAGGTTAAAGCCTTCTCCGTATCATTAAGCCTCAAATACTCTGTAGCCAGGGCGTATTTTAAAAACTCATCTTCGGGCTCATTTTGTATAAACGCTAACAGCTTATCTAATCTGCTTATCTCCATTTTAAACTCTCTCTTTTTTAACTAAATTTGCATAGTCCTTATTGTACCCGTAAAAACATAAACCAATTATAATGATGAAAATACTGGTATGTATCAGCAATGTTCCGGATACCACGACAAAAATAACTTTTACTGATAACAACACCCAATTTAATACCAATGGTGTTCAGTTTATATTAAATCCATATGATGAAATTGCTCTTGCACGCGCCATTGAATTAACCGATGGCGGCAAAGGCAGTGTTACTGTTATTAACGTTGGCGAGGTTAACACCGAGGCCACAATACGCAAAGCTTTAGCAATTGGCGCTACAGATGCTGTACGCATAAATGCTAAGCCGCATGATGCCTGGTACGTTGCTTATCAAATAGCACAATACGTTAAAGCAAACCCTTTTGATTTGATACTTACCGGCCGTGAATCAATTGATTATAATGGTTCAAAAGTAGCAGGTATGCTGGGCGAACTGTTAGATATTCCATCAGTATCAATCATCAAAAAATTAGATACCGAAGCGAACCAGGCAACTGTGGAGCGCGAAATAGAAGGTGGTAAAGAAGTATTAACCATCCCTTTCCCTTTTGTAGCTGGGACTGCCGAGGGTGTTGCCGAACCAAAGATCCCTAACATGCGTGGTATTATGAGCGCACGTACCAAACCGTTAACTGTTGTTGAACCTGCGGAAGTGAAAACTTTTTCAGAAATAATCAGTTATGAAACACCGGCACCACGCGGACAGGTTAACCTCGTATCTGCTGATGAACCTGCAAAGCTGGTTGAGTTATTACACACTCAGGCAAGAGTTATTTAATTAATTTTACGTAGAATATCATTTATGTCAGTTTTAATATATGCGGAAAATGCTGGTGGTAAATTCAAAAAATCAACTTTTGAAGCTGTATCATATGCCAAAGCAATTGCCGATCAAAATAACATCAGCCTTATAGCTATTTCAATTGGTGATGTTGCCAATGATGAATTAGCAGCGTTAGGTAAGTATGGTGCTGAAAAGGTTTTAAATGTAGCTAACGATAAATTAAAGAATTTTGTGAACCAGGCTTATGCATCGGTTATAGCCGAAGCTGCAAAGGCTAACGGTGCCAACATAGTTGTGTTATCTAATTCATTCTCGGGCCGTGGCCTGGCTCCACGCCTGGGTGTTAAGCTGGAAGCCGGCGTTGCCGATGGCGCGGTTGCCCTGCCTGAGCAAAACGGTAATAAATTCACCGTTAAAAAGACAGCTTTCTCGGGTAAAGCATTCGCTATAGTTGAGCTAACATCAGCAAATAAGGTTATTGCCTTAACTCCCAACTCATATAAAATAGTTGAAAGCGGGGTTGTTGCAAAGGTTGAAGATTTTACAGTGGAGGCCAAAGCATCAGACTTTACAGAAATGATCAAAGATATTGTTCGTTCAACTGAAAAGGTTTCATTGCCTGATGCAGAGATAGTTGTATCAGCCGGCCGTGGATTGAAAGGCCCCGAGAATTGGGGTATGATTGAAGAACTTGCCGACCTTTTGGGTGCTGCAACAGCTTGCTCAAAACCGGTATCAGACGCCGGATGGAGGCCTCATAGTGAACATGTTGGACAAACAGGTATAGCTGTCAGTCCAAATTTGTATATTGCGATAGGCATTTCAGGAGCTATACAGCACCTTGCCGGCGTAAGTTCATCAAAAGTTATTGTTGTGATCAACAAAGATGCCGAAGCTCCGTTTTTTAAGGTGGCTGATTATGGTATTGTTGGCGACGCGTTTGAAGTGCTGCCAAAATTAATTGCTGCAGTTAAAGAGTATAAAGCATCAGCTTAAAAAAATATCGCTGTGATGGGTAATGACATGAAAAAGATTAAGCTGGATATTGTGGGGCTGTCCTACAGCCAAACACAGTCGGGCGCGTATGCTTTGGTTTTGGGCGAAGTTAGCGGTCGCCGCAGGCTTCCTATTATTATAGGTAGTTTTGAAGCGCAGGCCATTGCTATCGAGATAGAGAAAATGACCCCGAGCCGGCCACTAACGCACGATTTGTTTAAAAGCCTGGGGCAGGCATTTAATATTACCGTACAGGAAGTTATTATATATAACTTAATAGATGGCATATTCTATTCAAAGCTAATTTGCTCTGATGGTAAAAAGACCGTAGAGATAGATGCACGCACCTCTGATGCTATCGCGGTATCGGTAAGGTTTGATTGCCCTATTTATACTTATGAATTTATCCTATCAACCGCGGGTATTGTAATTGAGGGTAACGATTTTGTTTACCTGGAAAACATCAATGAAACACCGGAAGAGAAAACTCATTCCACCGCGGCCGGCGCTTACACCTCGCTAAGCGAAGACGAGTTAAAAACACGTTTGCAGCAAGCCCTAACCGAAGAGGCTTATGAAAAGGCTGCCAAGATCCGCGATGAGCTAAACAAACGCAAATCGTCATAAAAGTAAAAGAGGAAGCTGCCGATAAGACAACTTCCTCTTTTACTTTAGGGAAATCATGATTAGAAGGCGAATCCAATATTAATATTCGAAACGCTATTCCTGATGGTTGTTCCCGAATTGCCCTTGTTGATATCAGCAATACCAGCCTGGCCATTTAATTCTATGAAAAATTTGGCTTTGTTAGATATCGGAAATTTCACACCAATACCTGCATCAAGGCCGGCATCAGTAGTGCTAAAAAATGGCTTTACATCGGTGCCACCTGAGGTTTCTGAAGCAGTTAACAAAAAGCCAATGTACGGGCCAAAATTAAGGTACCAGTTTTTGGTGCGGCCAAAATGCCAATTTGCCATAACAGGTACAGTTACATAGTCTAACTTATAATCTGCTACCGAGTTACCATAAAAGCCGTTAGCCCAACCCTTTTGATCATAAGCTGCTTTTACTTTAATACTCCAGCTTTCAGAAAAGTAATGATCTAAAGCGATACCTACGTTAAAACCACTCTTGTAATCGGCGCTTAAGTTGTTTGCGGTTACAGTAGCTGCGTTGTAACCAACGTTAACGCTAACCTCATTTGTACCTTTTGTTTGTGAAAATGCTGATGCAGAAATTGCAAATACAGTAATTAGTGTAGTAAAAAATTTATTCATGAATTGTGATTTAAGTTTGTGCGAAGATAAGCTTTTGTCTTAAAAACAACGCTCAAATTCGCATTAAAACCACCTTTCCCATATCGCTTTAATTCACTATTTTCAGCCTTTGTTTTTTTATAACTATTAATTGTTTAAACCAGTGCTGTATGAATATTAAGTTTCGCTTAATACTGATGAATTTTATGCAATTTTTTATATGGGGCGCATGGTTGCTCACCATTGGAGCATACTGGTTTCAAAACAAACATTGGTCTGGGGCACAATTTGGGGCCATCTTTTCTACAATGGGCATTTCGGCCATATTTATGCCTGCACTTACCGGTATTATTTCAGATAGGTTTGTAAATGCCGAAAAGCTTTACGGCATTATGCATATTTTAGGTGCAGCAGCTTTATTTACGTTGCCTCTGGTAAAAGATCCCACTACATTTTTTTGGGTAATGCTGATAAACATGTTCTTTTACATGCCTACCCTATCATTATCAATAACAGTTGCCTATTCGGCTTTAAAAAGAAGCAATATTGATGTTGTTAAAGAATACCCCCCAATACGTATATGGGGAACTATAGGTTTTATTGCTGCATTGTGGGCCGTGAGCCTTACGCATAACGAAACCTCTCCAAATCAGTTTTATATCGCTTCGGCAATATCGTTAGCCCTCGGTATCTATTCATTCAGCCTGCCAAAATGCCCGCCACTTTTAAATAAAACTACTAATAAATCGCTTTCAAGTATATTAGGTTTAAATGCTTTTGCATTATTTAAAACGCCAAGGTTTGCCATCTTTTTTGCGTTCTCTATGCTTTTGGGTGCAGCGTTACAGCTTACTAATGCCTATGGTGATACTTATATACATGATTTTAAGAATGTAGCCGAATACAAAGATACAATTGCTGTAAGGTACCCTGCTATTATCATGTCTATCTCCCAAATTTCGGAAACGTTATTCATTTTAGCTATCCCTTTCTTTTTGCGGAAATTTGGAATTAAGTATGTTATGCTGTTTAGCATGTTGGCTTGGGTATTACGCTTTGGCCTTTTTGCATTTGGCGACCCTGCAGGTGGCTTATGGATGATAGTTTTATCGTGCATTGTATACGGTATGGCATTTGATTTCTTTAATATTTCGGGCTCGTTATTTGTTGAAACACAAACCACACCCGAAATACGAGGCAGTGCACAAGGCTTATTTATGATGATGGTAAATGGCTTTGGATCATTATTTGGGAGCTTTGCAAGTGGTTTTATCATTGATAAGTTTTTCACCATGGCCGATCAAAGTAAGAACTGGCATGGCATATGGCTTACTTTTGCAGCATATGCTTTAGTAATTGCTGTTATTTTCCCGTTTGTATTTAGATATAAACATAATGCAGCTCTAAAACATGCGATAGAAACTGCTTAAGGACATAATAAATAAATGAAAAAGCATTACCGGAAGGAAAACGATTGCCTTAATTGCGGAACCCTCTTAGAGGGTAAATTCTGTCATAACTGCGGGCAGGAAAACCTGGAAATGAAGGAAAGTTTTGGCCACATGCTCAACCACGCCGTAAGCGATTATTTCCATTTTGATTACCAGTTTTTTCATACGCTAAGGCCGCTTTTTTTAAAGCCCGGGCACCTTACTAACGAATACCTCTTAGGCCGTCGCGCACAATACCTGCACCCGGTTAAGATGTACATTTTTATCAGTTTGGTGTTTTTTGTTTTTGTCTTCCAGGGAAATAAATCCGAAAATAAAAAGGTAAAGAATAACAGGCAAAGCGCACAAAAAGGTATTGATAACGCCAAAAACGCTATTGATAAGGGCATTTATGCAAATACAAATCTTACTGCCCAGCAAAAGAAGGTACTATCTGAAAAGATAAAAGCTTTTGTGCCCGATACCTTGGCCAAAGAAATAAATGCCGACATGAAGAAGGACTCTTCTAAATTAAAGGTTCGCCAAACTGACGATGAAGATGGCTTTACAATTTATGGTGACGACAAGTTAGATAAATTTAAAACCCATGAGGAGTATGTTGCAAACCAGGCCAAGCTCCCGGCAGATAAACGTGATAATTGGCTGGAAGCTTATATAGCTAAAAAGAATTATGACTGGAAAAGCCAGGGTAAAAATGGTAAGGAGGTATTAATTGAAGGGCTTAAACATAATGCGCCGAAAATGATGTTTTTGCTGCTGCCCCTATTTGCGGTTATTTTAAAATTAGCATTCTGGAAAAATCACAAATATTATGTAGAGCACATCATCTACACTATACATCTGCATTGTTACCTGTTTCTGTTTTTAACACTTATTATGCTGTTAAACTTAATACTGCCCGAAAGCTGGGACACATTTATTGACTGGGTGAAGTTTTTCGCAATAATAACTATCATCTGGTATATCTATCGATCGTTGCGTGTAGTATATAACCGTAGCCGTTGGCGCACGGTAAGTAAAATGGTAGGCGTATCTATCATGTACACCATAGTGTTTACTGTGTCCTTTATTACAATACTTATCATTACCGCTATCACAGCGGCATAATTGCAAGCCATTTTATTTAACAGCCAATTCTTTCTGTAAAGCTTCAATTGCGTTTGCAAGATATGCTATTGGTGCATTCCAGTTAATAGCGATCTCATTTGTAGCGTATGATCTGTCGTCGTCAATAAAAGCTTCATCAGGTACGATTGAGGGTAACTGGACATGATCTTGCATACCCGCATTGGCCCCACCCGAAAGCAGGCCCGGCACCGGCTCAGCTATACCATCAGCAACTGATGGCCTGTGATGCGGATGCATTGGCGATTTGCTGCCGTAGCCTGTTACGTATGAATATCCCGAGGCATTTCTGCCTAAAATATAATCGAGGTTGCTTAAAGCGTAATTAAGATATTTTTTATTATGCGATAGCTGGTAGGCTTTTATTAATAATATGCCCTGATTAGCCGCATCACTATTACTCCCCCATCTAAATTTTATCGGCGCTTTGGTCATTACAGTTTGGTAAGCATTGCTATCGGCACCTTCGATTATGCCGTCGGCAAAATCCAGCAGGTTTTCTTTTAGCTGCTTAATTTCGGGATGGTTTGCTATTTGTATGCCCGGATGCTGTGTCAGCGTATAAAACCCCAGTAACCTTACCTGTGCCCATGATGGCACCTGTACGCCTATATTTTTACCTAAACCGATGTTCTTAAAGTATTCATCCTCACCTGTAGTAACATATAGTTCGGCCGCCGCCCAGCTTAATTCATCAGAAAAATATTTATCACCGTAACCACCGGTAGCAATTTTAGGGCTAAACTGTTTGTTCATAGCATCCTGATCATAAATTACATTAGAATTCTCGCTTGCCCATTGCCAGGCAAACTCTGCCGCGTCTAAACATGAATCGGCAAGGCCGGGTAACTGATCAGGGAACTTTTTAAATATGCGAGATGCCTGAGCCATTACCGCGGCAAAATCGAGCGTTGCGGCGGTACCTTTCTGTATAACGTAACGGGTAGTATTTGCTTTATCTGGCATTACCATTCCATCAAAATTGGCATTGGTTAACTTATTATATACACCACCGTCATTAGGATCCTGCATGGTGAGCATCCAACGCAAGTTCCAAAGTATTTCGTCTAACACATCGGGTATCCGGTTATTACTTTCCGGGATCTTTAGCTTAACCGTTTTCATGTACGCGGGAAAATCCTCGTAAAGCGAAAGCAAGGTGGCTGTTGTAATGCCACTATTTACAATGTACTTATTGTAATCCCCCGCATCATACCATCCCCGCGGACTTGATATTATCGTCCCCGCCGGCCTTTTGTCGGCTGCTGCCGATGCGTGTATTAATACCTTATCATCCGGATGACCTTCTGCCCTATGCCATTTTCCGGCATACTTTTCATCTAACGGTATTGATGCCCGCTGAAAGTAAAAAGCCTTAATGGTAGCATCAGCTACATTTTTATAAACTGATTCTTTTATTTCGAAAGGATAAGAATTATCTGCACCCGGAATGCTAACTGTATATTTTCCGGGCTTGTTAAATGAAGTAAAATTGGCTATGTAGGTATACTTACCAGAGAAAGCAGGTTGTGCCGATTGCTTTAATTCGCCTGTAAAAACAGTTTTCTTATTACTATTTTGAATATAAAACTTACCACCTTTTGTATTGGTAATCACAGCTACCTTGGATGCAGCCGGGTAAAAACCAATTTGGTTTAACTTGATATTTGGGTTACCGGCCGGTATTGTTTGTGCCGAGGAAGTCAATTGTAAAAAGCAGCAGCCTATAACCAGCCAAAGGCCATTTAAATATCTGTTATTCATAATTGTAGGTTTTATTAGAAGCAGATAAATATAAGTGTATACCATACAACATGCCTAATACTATATTGCCACGGCTATTATAAATCTTCAATACTATCTTGCCTAAACAAAAAAAGGCCTGTGCAAAGCACAGGCCTTTTTCTCAAATATCGTTAAATTACAAAAACGCATAACCTAAACTTAGGTTAAATAAGCTAACCCGGGTTTTATAATTTGTTGATCCATCAAAGTAATTCTGTTTTGTTAAACCAGCTTCATAGCGCAGGTCTATAGAGAATTTACTGATATCAACACCTGCACCTGCTGTAATCGCAAAGTTTGAATCTTTATAATCCAATCTGGTTGCGCCACCTACTGCCGATCCAAAGTTATTGTCCTTGTTTATGGCAAATGACAATAATGGGCCTGCATAAAATCTGCCACCTAAACCAAACGCGCCAATTTTACCACCTAAAAGCAATGGTACATCAATGCTTGTGAATTTTGCACTACCAACTTTGCTGTTACTATTATTAATATCAACATTTTTGCTGGTGATGTAAAGCTCTGGCTGAAAATTGAAACCTAAAGCCCCAAACCTCGCCCATATACCGCCAAGATAACCTGCACGGTTATCGGCACTAAAAGTACTTCCTGAATTTGATAGACTTGATAAGTTAACACCGCCTTTAATACCAACTTGTACTTTTGGTAGTATTTGTGCTCTTGTTACCGTGGCTACAGCTACAAATAGGCTCAATGTAAGTAATAATTTTTTCATGGTTTTTCGTGATTTAAGGTTTAACGTGCGAATATAGCAATTGTTTTAAAATGAAATATCCGGCCTGCCTAATTGCAAGCCGGACATTTCTGTAGCAATATATTATTGCGATTATAGTGATAAGCGTCCCTGGTAATAGTCTAATATTTTGTTGTAAATAAAGCAATCGTACCGGGCGTTGATAAGGTTAAGATTTGCCCTGTCAAGATAGTTTTTGGCTAGTACATATTCTACAGAGTTTAGTACACCGTTGTTAAAGCGGATCTCTGCAATTCTAAACGATTCTGCATAAGCTTTAACCTGTTCCTGCACAGTTACATATCTTTCATAAGCGTTTTCCATGTTCAGGTATGCCTGTTCAACATTTTGGCGCAATTGTATCTTGGTATTTTCTTCAACATATTTAAAATTTTGAAGATCAATTTTGGCCAAAGCTACCTTGTTGCGGTTTTGGAAGTAATTTAAGATAGGTATCCGCAAACTAAACCCAACCTGGGTATTGTAGTTGTTTTTGAATTGATCCCAATATTGTATAGGCTGATTATTTAACTGTGCCGCACTGGAATAATTTGTGTTTAAGCCTCCAAATAAAGATAATGTAGGGTATAAAGCACCTTTTGCCGCAGCAACTCCTTTTTCTGCACTCTGGCGCCTTAAAGTAGCAGCTTTCACATACGCCAGCTGATTTAAAGCGGTTGTGTAGATCTCATCAGATGAGTTGGTCTGTTTTAATATTTCGGCACTCGCCACTTTCTCAAACCTTATTCCTGGCCTGTATGGGATATTTAATATTTGCAACAAGTTTAGTTTTGAGGTTTGCAACGTAGCTTTTGCATTAACATAACTTACCTGGTTATCGGCATAAGTACCTTTTAAGTCGTAATAATCATTGGGCTGCTTGTTAGCACCTTGTTTTTCCAAAATCTCCAATCTATCTAACTGCTGTTTTGAAACCTTTACCTGATTTTCTACTTGGGCAAGCAGCTCGGTATTATCAAGCACCTGCAAATAGGCGGTAATTGTATTTATGGTAACAAGGTCTTTGGCCTGCTGCAGATCCATTTCACCGGCTTTATAAGCTAACGATGTTTGTTTTATTTTGTTAAGGTTTTGTAATCCACTAAACAAGGTCAGGTCAGAGTTTGCACTATAATCAGCAAACTTTAACGATTGATTTACATACTGGTTGGTATAAGGGTTAATGCTACGGCCATTGTTAATACCGTGATTAATTTGTCCGTTTATAGTTGGCAACATATTTTCTTTTGCCTGGTTTTTGTCAACTTGGGCAGATTGCAATTGCAGTCCGCTCTTTCTTACATCCAGGTTGTTTTTTACTGCAATATCAATACATTGCTGTATAGTAAGTAAAGTATCTACGGCCTGGCTGTGTGCCAATGCAGGTGCCAATATTATTAAGCTAAAAAGTATAAATTTAAAGTATCGCATTTTGTGTTATAGTTCAGAATTTTTTTGAAGATTCTACCCTTCCATCCAACAGATTAATAATACGCGTACCATATTCCGCGTTTTTT
>NZ_JAQBOI010000037.1 GCF_028288105.1 Mucilaginibacter sp.
TTAGACATTCGCGACAGATCAACGCTCATATTAGGGTACTTATCCAGTCGCTTTGCCAGTTCATCAAGGCTCCACTCTAAACTTCCTAAATGCGCACCTATAAATTTCAAATTTGGATGCTTCCTCAACATATTATCTCTTGCATCCATCTGATCCTGATATGAGGGATATTCGGGGTGCAGGTACATATGATACTCGGGATGCGCGCCATAATAATCCTTACTGAAAATCATTTTATTAAGAGGCAGCCAGCAATCTTTAGGTTCGCCATTGTGACCTATTACAGGAATCTTATTTTTTTCGAGATAGCTTATAATAGAATCAACTCTGGGATCATCTACCATCACAAACTTTCCGTTTTTATCACGTAGGTCCATCCCTATATTCTTCCATATTTTAACAGCCCTTGCACCTTGCGAAAATGAGTGCTTCAAATCGACTATAGTTTTTTCTACCCAATCGCTATTATTCCAATCCTTTACAGAGAAGGTGGTGGCAAAAGCCATTTGATCGGGAAACTTACCAAGGTCAAAAACGGCAATTTTTTGTTGCCCTGCCATGGGTAATCCAAATGGCCTGTCATCAACAATATCTAAAAACTTAAAGTTATCCTTCTGGGCCTGATTTATAAAAGTAGCTTCGGTTGTATTAATATGAATGTGGATATCAAACTTTTTAACCGAGCTAAAATCTTCAGCAGTATAATAAACGCCTGCCACTTGTTTCGTTTTAACAGGCCCGAAGAGAGCCTGCCACGAACCATTTAACAAATCGGGGAACGATAGCAATAATATGCCTAATGATGCGGATCTTAAAAAACTATTCATTTGAGGTTAATATTTTAACAAATATTTGGGCGGCATGTAACTAAGCATGGTACGCTTTCCTAAACTCGGATGGGGTAAAACCGGTATTTTTTTTGAAAAACGAATTAAAGTTTGGCTGTTCGGCAAAGCCGATACTAAAACCGATATCCTGCATTGTCCAATCTGTTTGCAGAAGCAGGGCTTTTGTTTCTTCCAGTAAACGATTACGGATATGGGTGCTCACATTTTGGCCGGTATGTTTTTTTAATACCGCATTTAAGTAATTAGGATGTATCGCCAAATCTGCAGCAAACTCCTTAGCTGTTTTTAAGCGTATGGGGTTAGAATAATTGATGTTAGAGGTTTCGCGTTCAAGCAGGTCAAAAAAATGATATATATGAGCAAAATCTTCGGAAACAACATCTGGCTTAGGATATTGGCCAATTTTTAAGCTTTCAACCATTAACAATTGTAAATAAGCCTGTAAAGACTCTTCACGATAATCAGACGCAGAAATATCTTCTTTTTCCATAATCTCAAACAATTGATTAAGGATAGTGGTATCGTTTTCTGAAAGTCGTAATACCTTTTTGTCTTTATTGCTGAACAAGCCAAATTTTTCAATTGTGGCTTTCAGCTGCGGGTGTGTATTAATAAATGAGCTTTTAAACAACACATAATGCCCGCCTGATTCTTCTGTAAGGTTTTTCCAGGAAATAATATCATTGGGGTGGATGAATAAGATGGTTGGCTCTTCAATATAATAGGTATTTAAACCCATTGTAAAAACGCCGCTCCCTTTTGTTATCAGTAATATTTTGTAAAACTCGCGCCTGTTGGGCGAAAGATAGTTCCTGCACTCGTGGTGTTTCCTGTTAAATACCCTAATGTTCCAGCTCTCATAAAATTCCCTGAATACAGGAATCATATCCGGAAGGTCCCGAAGGATATCAATGGCCTTACTATCCAGGGCAAGCTGCTTCATCACGTAAATTTAGCAAGAAAATAGATATATTATATCCCCTGCAATATTTGTTTAAGTATTCCAGTCTGTGTCTCTTGCTCTTTCAGATAAGCGCCAACCTCACTCCCATTGAAAAAGGCAAATCTTTGAAATTCATAAGTATTGCTTTGTTATTGCTTAACACCGAGGCCTTGCATCTTGCCACCTTTGTTATGTCAATTAAAACAAACAAATCATGGATATCACACTCACACAATCAGAACAGGTATTAAGCCAGGCAAAAGCCAAAGCGAATGAAATTGGCGTTCCCGTTAATATTGCCATTATGGATACTACAGGCTACCTAAAAACACTGCAGCGTATGGATGATGCATTTATAGGCACTATTGATGTTGCCATCCAAAAAGCTAAAACTGCAATGCTTTTCAGGATGAACACTGAACAAGTTGGGGAATTTCTTAAACCTGAAGCAGCAGCTTACGGCCTCGAAAACACAAATGGTGGCTTGGTTGGCTTTGCCGGTGGCATGCCAATAAAACAAGGCGGGAAAATTATAGGATACATCGGTGTATCGGGCGGCGCAATTCCTCAGGACTTTTCTATCGCGACAGCCGGAAGTATTATAGAATAATTAAACAGATCAATTTAAAATAAAAAACAAAATTATGAGCAACAAAAGAATTCTGATAACCGGAGCAGGCTCTGGACTCGGAGAAGGAACAGCAATTGGTTTAGCACAATTAGGCCACCAGGTTATAGCCGGGGTGCAAATATCCCCGCAAGTAACAGCACTTCGCCTTAAAGCCAAAGAACTTGGATTAGAAAATAACCTGCGCGTTGAAAAACTTGACATTTTAGATCCCTATGATGTAAAATACGCCCTAACATGGGATATTGACATCCTATTAAGCAACGCAGGAATAGGTGAAGCCGGGCCCACATTTGAAATACCTGTAGATTTGGTAAGGCGCAACTTTGAAACCAATGTTTTTGCCCCTCTTGATCTGGCCCAAAAGTTTATAGCTAAATTTATTAATGAAAAAAGGGAAGGGAAAGTAGTTTTCACGTCCTCGATGGGTGGCTTGTTCACCCCTGCCGGTTATGGTATCTACGTTTCAACCAAACATGCTTTAGAAGCTATAGCGGAAGCATTGCATGACGAACTAAAGTCGTATAATATTCAGATCCAAACCATTAATCCGGGGGCTTATTTAACAGGCTATAACGAAACCATGGCCGACAATCCTTTCCGTTGGTTGGATGACAGCAAGAACTTCACCAAACGCGCCGATATGAGGGCTACATTCGATAGCCTTTTGGGCACACCCGAAGGCAGGTTAGATCCAAAAGAAATGATTGACGCGATGGTTGAGATTGTACCATCAGAAACCGGCAAGTTCCGTAACGTGGTTCCTAAATTTGTAGAAGATATGCTGAAAGATCATCAGTTAAAGGCTTGGGAGAACACGATATAACAAAACATATTATGAGGCTATCTCAAAAAGGGATAGCCTCTTGTTGTATTTAAAGTTTTGGCTTGCATTCCATTAGGCTAAAACCATACCCCCATCCATTAAAACCTCGGCACCTGTTATAAATTTTGCCGCATCGCTACACAGATGGGCTACCATACTTGCCACATCAGCAGAAGTACCCATGCGCTTTAAAGGCACCCTATTTACTGTAGCTTCCTTTATAGTTTTAAGGGTAGCTTCGTCTAAATTCAACTTGGTAAAAACTTCAGTTTCTGTTGGGCCGGGGCTAACAGCATTCACCCTGATGTTTCTGGGTGCTAACTCTAAAGCGGCTGTTTTCATAACCGAGTTAAGGGCCGCTTTACTTGAAGAGTATACAGATGCGTTTTGATTAGTCATGCTGGCGGTATTTGATGATAAGAAAACCACCGAAGCACCATTGTTAAGCAAAGGAATAAACCTGCTTAAAGTAAAATAAGCGCCCTTAAAGTTGATATCAATAACATCATCAAACATAGCCTCGGTTGTTTGTTCAATAGATGCCATGCCTAATATACCGGCGTTTATAAACAGTATATCTACATTGCCAAAGTTTGCTTTTACATTGGCAGCCAGGCTTTCAATATCGGCTACGCTTGATTGATCTGCAACCATTGCAGTAACACCCAGCTCTGCCGCCGCTTTTTCAATCGCTTCTTTTCTGCGCCCGGTAATGATAACTAGTGCACCCTGTTCTTTTAATTCTTTTGCTGCAGTATAACCAATACCACTATTTCCACCGGTTACTATCGCTACTTTATTTTTTAAATTTTCCATTTTATTTTTTGTTTTTATTCCTGTACAAAAATATAATTGAAATGGTATACATTTGTAACCAGTATAACAGAGTATACCAGTATAATGGAAACAGAAACACAAATAAGAAACCAGGCACAAGAAAGGCAGGCACTGCAGGATACCATTTATGTTATTGGTGGCAAATGGAAACTGCCCATCATTAATTCTATTTGTAATGGAAATAAGCGCTTCCGGGAAATTGAACGCAGCATCCCGGGCATTACTACAAGAATGTTATCCCGCGAGTTAAAAGAGTTGGAAGCCAACAAGCTTATCACCCGAACGGTTACACCAGATATACCTGTTTTGGTAGAATATGAATCGACCCAGTATTGTAAAACATTTGCACCTGTAATTACCGCCATGATAGATTGGGGTATTGCACACCGCGACAAAATAAGGGAGAGATAAGTATGTTTAATTGAAAAGCCCGGTCGCATTTTTTGCGCCGGGCTTTTGTCATTGTTGATTTGCAGATTTAACTACTTTTTTAACCATTGCTGCTCCAGCATTTTCATAAAATACCCTCCTACCACACTGCGTGCCTGGAAACCTACTTGTTTGCCATTAGTAGTTTCGTGCCAGTCGCTTATAGGCACATGAGATGATGTCTCGATAGCATATTTATAAATTGGATCTGTTAGGGCTTTAAAATCTTCCGCATTATCGGCAAGAGTTGCTGTCCATACTATCCAGTCAGATTTTGTGTAAGTTTTACGACTATCCAACGGCAGGCCATATTCGTTCTGTTTTGTCAGATAGTATTTTATCTCTTTAGTATAAACCTCTTTAGGGAACAGGTTAAGGCCAAGCATTTTGTCCCATACCAGGTTATATTTTTGGCTCCAGGTATCGGGCTTTTCAAAAACCAGCGAATAGTGGTCGCCTGCGTCAGCCATTTTCATCCATTTAGCTACAAAATCTTTTGCAATGGTATGATACTTAGTAGCAGTAGCTTTATCTCCCTGCATATCGGCCAGCATGGCATATGCCGCAATACCATTTATAGCCTTTAATGATAAGTTTGCATTACGTGCCAAATGACCCGCAAAATCATCGGTACAAAGCTGGTTTGACGGATCAAGCCCCTCTTTAACTAAAAAGCCTACCCAGGTAGTTAAGGTTGCCCAATGTTTTTTAGCATAGTCTGCTTTGCCCTCTGCTTTCGCGATAGCAGCAGTAAGCAATATCATATTACCCGATTCTTCAACCGGCATATCCTCACCATATGTTTGACCGTTTGCTAACGGATAAGTGCCCAGATCATGCGCAGCAAATGGTTTCTTAAACTTGCCGCTCTCGCTATAATAGAAAATGCCATTTAGCATCCCCTTTAATAAATTGGGATTGTAGACTAAAAATAACGGTGCCGATGGATAGGTAACATCTACCGTGTTTATAGAACCATTACTAAAGTTTTCTTTTGATAAGAACAGGATATCTCCCTCCGGACTTCTTTCTAAACTATGCGCGGATATAGCCTGCCTATAGGCAATTGCGCATAGTTTAGCATACTCTAAACCACCCGCGGCCGATGCTTTAACTTTCATGGCATCATCAAAGGCAACACATTTGCTTATAATGCTTTTATAGTCAATAGCGGCTTGTTTAAGTTCGCCGTCAATGGTTTTGTTACCATCCTTGTTCCACCATGGCCTAAGGTTTTTACCAAAATATTGTACCGAGTATATGTCATCATAACCTACCTCTATAAATTTCTCGACAGCTGTATTACCAACCTTCCCAAACGGAATAACGGTATTCAAGAATACTGATGTACCCACTGTTGTGGTAGATGCTTTTTGGATGCCGGTAAAAGAGCCTACTGTTTGGCTATTTTTAGTAATATATTGTAAAGCGTTTTCAGATACAGGCGCTGCTACATACATATAGCCCCAATCAATACGCAGATCGTCACCTTTCTTTTGCAATACAGGCTGCTCTTTAGTACCCGCTTTTAAAATAGATAACTTATTAAGCGTATATTTTTGCGTGGTTACAACTTGCGACGATTTATTGCGGGCTACATCTGCCGATGCACCAAAGTAAACCTTTACATCATGTGTTTGGCTGTTGTTAGATTTTACGCTGTAAGTAATATAGGTAACCGGCCTCGACATCAAACTCAGGTTATCCATCAATAACGGCGAAGTGAATGTTAATTGCAGATCGGCTTTGCCACAGGTAAATGTATAAATGGTTTGGGTAGCATTAACCGTAACGCTGGTTTGTTTAGCTGTTTTTAAATTCTTATTCACAACAGGCTTTATTTCATCTGCCAAACCTGCATCAAGCCATGCGCCGCCACCTGTATTTACACAATGCATAGCCAGCACGTTCTCGCCTTCTTTTAATTTATTGGCAACATTACCTTTTATTTCAACCGGTAGTAAGTCGCCATTGGCACCAGTGCTTACGTTTATCTTTTCACCGTTCAAATAAACTTCGGCATCATCATCATGATGAAGTTTTAGTATTAACTTATTTATCGGTGTTGTTTTCTTGTAGATGAAAGTCCGGCGCACCCAAAGGTCGCGGGTTTTCCAAAGCGTTTTAGCCATCTTTGGGTCCTCACTAAATGGAGCTGTGCCGGTTTTCCAGGTTTTATCATTAAAGCCCGGGGTTTCCCAACCATCGGCAGGTTTGGTTTCGGTAAATTTACAAGTGTAGGGTTTTGTATCACCATCGTCCAAAACAGTTCTGTAAGCCACAGGCTCTTTGCCCATAAAGCGATATGTTTCGCCATCCACCTTTATCAAACCCAATAAGGATTGGTTCTTGCCGGTCCAATGCCGGGTTGTAGACGCGTTAAGGTCATCAGAAAATGACCATACACTAAAATATGGGTTATGCGTAATAAGCGGATACGCAGGCGCTTTGGTAGCCTGGGCATTTGCAAAATTGCTAATGAATACACAAGCAAGCAGGCAAACAATTTTTAAAGGGCTTTTCATAGGTATATGATTAGTATTTATTCGGATTTTAACTTTTGTAAACGGGCGTAAGTTTCCAGCATGGCAGCCTGGTCAATTAATGTCTTATTTTTTCTCTTGCCTATCAGGTTTTGCTCATATTTCTCGTCTTTCCAGATACGCTCGGCATCATCAATAATAAACTGCAGCTGTTTTTTATTTTTATCTACCTTGTATAGCTCTATATAGCCACGTATCAGCACAGCGTTAAACCAGTAATTGTTTGGCAATTTACCATTTCTGTAGAAATATTTTTCTGAAGCTACGGCTACATTACGGGCGTCATCAAGATATTTTTTATCCTTAGTGATATTGTACAGCACCACACCCGATTGTAGCATAGTACCTGCATTGTATGTATAATATGCCGAATCAATTTTCAACGATGGCAATTTAATAGCATCATAATAAACACCGTTAGTGGCAAGCAGGTTTTTCTTTGTCCAGTTGTAAACCTTAATGGCTGTATCTAAATAAGCTTTCTCTTTAGTAGCCTGATATAAACGAAGCGCTACTAAAATGCCCGGCCCGTTTGAGCAGGTATTTTTACCTTTAAAATTCCCTTCTTCCCAGTAAAAGCCACCGCCGCCAACATTGTTTAAACCGGTTAGCAGGAAGCGATAGATCATCTTTGAGGTTTCCAGGTATTGCTTATTATGGGTACGGCCATAGGCATCCATCAGGGCAATAGCAACCCATTCGTTATCGTCATAAAAACGAGGGTCGGTTTTTTCTTTTACCACCATAGCCTGATAACCGGGCGCTGGAGGCCGGGCTGTATAATACTGGTCAATGGCCTTAATTACCGGGGCAATATATTTTTTTGATGGTTCCAACACTTCCATTTCGTTAGCGGCTTGTATCATAGCACATAGCGGCCAAAGGAACGAGTGGTTACCTTTATTTTCGGCAGCATTATTTGTTTCCAGATACAAACCGGCCTTTTCATCGTAAAGCTTATCGTAAATATTTTTATTGATAAGCTGGATACGGCTTTTATAATCAACAGTTTGCGCAATGGAATTAAAAGCCATGGCAAAGCCCAGTATCACGGTTAATGATAGGTATTTCATAGGGTTAAAAGATCTTAAGCCAGTATGTGTGGCTTTTGGGTATATGTTTCCCAAAGCAGTTCGCCAAAAAGGGTATTAGCCCAGGCAAACCATTTACGGGTGAATTTAGTGGGGTCGTTTTTATGGAATGACTCATGCATAAAGCCTGTACCGCCATGCGTTTTGCGTAGGGTTTCAATACATTCTTTTATCTCGGCATCGTCATTACTTGTTATCGCACGGATGATGATACTTATCGGCCATATCATATCCTTACCAACATGCGGGCCACCTATACCCTCGCCTGCTGTTCCTTTAAAAAAGAAGGGGTTATTTAATGATAGTAGCATTTTACGGGTGTTGATATAAACCGGATCAGTATTTTTTACAGCATCAAGGTATGGCATGCCTAAAAGGCTTGGCACATTGGCATCGTCCATTAAATTGTAGCTACCAAAGCCATTCACTTCGTAGGCATAGATCTTGCCATAATCCGGGTGATCAATTACCGCGTGTTTTTGCAATGCTGCTTCTACTTCGGCAGCAAGGGTAAGTAACTCTGCGGATAAAGCGTCGTCTTTTGAAATAGATTTCACCATCTCTGCTGATTGTTTTAAGCTGGTTACCGCGAAAAAGTTTGATGGTACCAGGTAAGAATAAATGGTAGCATCATCACTTGGGCGGAAGGCAGAACAGATCAAACCAACCGGCTTAACAGGATAGCCATAACCATTCATAGGTACACCATCGGTAGCCCAAGCTGTTTTACGCTGGAACGAATACGGCCCGTCGTTCTCTTTGCGCTGCTGTTCTTTAAAAGTTTTCAGCACGCTTTGTATGGCGGTTTTCCAACGGGCATCAAACGGCGTTGCATCACCGGTAAGTTTCCAATATTTATAGGCCAGGCGTATAGGGTAACAAAGCGAGTCTATCTCCCATTTACGCTCGTGCAAACCGGGTTTCATATCGGTAACATCATCTTTCCATTCGCCTACTTTATTAGCGTCGTCATAAAAAGCATTAGCATAAGGGTCGCGTAAAATGCAGGTAACCTGGCGATTGATAACACCCGCAACCAACTTTTTAAGGTCGGCATCTTTATTAATGAAAGCAATGTACGGCCAAACCTGCGCACTGCTATCACGCAGCCACATGGCATCAATATCGCCGGTAATTACATAGGTATCTGGTTTGTTGTTTGTTAACTTATAAGTTACAGTGGTATCCAGCGTGTTTGGGAAACAATTCTCAAAAAGCCAACCCAATTCAGGGTTCTTCACTTTCGATTTAAATTCTGTTATCGCTTTTTCAACCGATACACTTTTGAACTTTCTGGCTGATACAGGCACCCGTACTACCGGGAACGCCGCATTAGCTGCAAACGAAAACTTGTTCATTAATACACCTGCACCTAATAAAGTGGTGCTTCCAATAAATTGCCTTCTCTTCATATTCTCAAAATAGGTAAAAAAAAATCTTCCGGGCAAATATAACCCGGAAGATCCATCTCAGTGTTTAAAATTTGCCGGCTGCTTTTAACGTGGCTGCGGCTTCCATCGTCGTAACTCCACTTATTTGTGTAGTTAGGTCTGTTGTGCCGGATGGTTTTGCTTTCCAATCCGGACTAATCATAAAATCTGGTCGGCCTATTCCCTTAACAAACAGGGTTTCGGCATTATATTTTAAGAACTTCGCGTATGCCTCACGGTCTGTAGACGATACATCCTCTTTTAAAGTTAAAAGGGTAAGATACCTAACTAAAATACCTTTAAACAAACCACCATCGCCCTGGCCTTCGCTTTTAAGCAAGCCACCGGGTGATATATCAAGGTCTTTAATAGTTGCGGTGGCTGTACGCACAGCATCACTCAGGTAAGAACCATCGCCCGTAGCATTATATAGTTCGAGCGCTGCGCCGATAAATGTACCCTGGTTATAGGTAAATTTATTCTTACTGATCTGGCCATCGTGGTTACCATTGATACCATCCCAAACAATACCGCTTGTTGGGTCAACAAGTGTACCTTTCAGCCAAGTGTATAACTCTTTTGCCAATGTAAGATCGGCCTCATTTTTTTGCAGGCGATAAAGGCGTGCGGCAAATATAATAGCCGGTGCATTCGCCGGGGTGTTTTTGTAGTCCAATTGCGATTTACGCCATGCTATACCACCACCCTGGTTTGTATTAACACCGGTTTTAATGTCTGTCCACAAAGTGCCGGCAGCGGCAAGATAATCAGGATCGTTTGTGGCTTCAAAAGCACGCAGGGTTGACAGCGCCAGCCACTCCATATCATCATAATACTCGTTTTGCAATTTATTGCCATTAGTAGCCTTAGTACCGTTAAGAAGCGATTTTATACGTTGTTTGTAAACCTCGTTTTTTGTACGCAGGTATGCATCAATAAGCACATCCATTGTATGGGCTTGCGGCCAATAGTTATAGTTGGTATTGCCACCATTATTTTGGATAAAGTAATTACCATTCGCCGACAGGAACGTAGCATACGTTTTGTCCTGCAGGGTGTCTGCCGTGGCGGCATAAGTGTAATTAATTACAGCCGATGGTTTGTTGCCATACAATGGAAAAGGTTTATCCTTTAAGCAGGAAGTAAGCATAACAGGGATAAGCCCCGCCAGTGCCACTTTTTTTATATGTTGAGTTATGCTGTTCATAAACTAAAGTTTGTTGATTAAAAGTTTGCAAAGCCTTTTGAAAAGCTTTGCAAACAGAGATTCTTAACGAATTAATTACCTGTTACCGAATGCGTATACTCAGCAGCAGTGTTGTTGAACATTATTTTAATATCAGCAGTTTTATTATCAAATGCATGGTTAAACTTAAAGCAATAGTCGTACTGTGAGTTGTTTACCGGTTTCATGTAATAGTATGAAGGCGCGGTATTGGCATCGGCAGCATTATTATCTGAGTTAGCACTACCATAAAACTGGGTTGACGAAGTATTATCCGCATTTTTAAAGGTGAACCTGAATTTGTAACGCTCATCACGTCCCCATGATTCCTGGTGGAAAACGATGGATTGTTTATCAGCTGCCCATGTACCGTTGCTGGTGTAAGGCAGATCAAACCAGATCTTGTTATCGGCAGCAAACCAAAGGCCTACGGCTGTTACTTCGGTAGTTTTATATGCTGCTACGTTAAAGTCAACCTCTATTTTTTCAACTTTAGTTGCACCGGTAAATTCAGTATTACCGGCCTCAGTTAATTTAGTACCATCATAAGAATAAGTTAACGGGGTACCAGTACCTCGGTCTGCAAAGTGGAAAGAACCTGCTTTTAAAGATGTATAGATCTCAAATTTACCCGGAGCTGTTTGTTTAAATTTAACAGCTTTGGTCAAGTCATCGCCACCTTCAGTTGCCGTACCGGTTAGGAAAAGTTCGGTTGGGATATCGGTAAAACCTGCAGGGCGCTCAATTTCAATAATGCGGGTTTGCGCTGATGGTACAACATTAATGCCTTTTGACGACATTACAGTCCATTTTACTTTACCTGCTTCCTGTGGTTTTACACCGGCAAGGGTAGCAATTTTATTAAGGTCGCTGTAGGTTAAGGTTAACTTGTTGTACAAACCATTACCATCTGAAGGCACCGAATAAAGGGGCTTCGAAAAATCTCCGCCCTCTTTATCAAATGCCACCTCATATAAAACCAAACCATTATCTTCTGCGCGGGCCTGCTCCCATTCAAATGCGACTGAACCTGATGCGCCCGATGCTATCTTCACATATTTTGCATCTTCGGGTAAAAACAAATTGCTTACCGCTGATACTTTTGTACTGCCAAGTGTTTTGTCTTTTTTGCAGCCTGATATAACAACCAGCGCTACAATACCTGCAAGCAGGCTATAAAAAATATTTTTCATGATCTTAATTGATTATAATTTTTTTAAATACTTATTGAATTACCAACCCGGGTTTTGTGTAAGGTTCGGGTCAACCGCCCTCTCGTCCCTTGGTACTGGCCATAAATAATTTTTGTTTTTATCAAATGTGCGCAGGTTGGCACGTATATAACCATTATCTACACCGGCAGCGCCAAATTTGGCACCGTGCGCCCAGCCACTCAGTACGGTTTCGGCGGTTTTCCAGCGGCGGATATCAAATATGCGTAAACCTTCCATTGCCAACTCAACACGGCGTTCGTCACGTATAATATTGCGCAATGATGCCTGATCGCCAGCCGGGAAATTTATTGCTTCGGAAGCAGTAAAGCCCGCACGGGAACGTATTGCTTTTATGGTTTTGTCCCACACACCGGCATCCATTTGGCTTAGTTCATTTTTGGCTTCGGCGTACATTAAAAGTACATCTGCATAACGTATTAGTATCAGGTTTAAGCCCGAGCCAAAATCTGCCACAGTAGATGTAGGGTCAAAATATTTACGTGTATAGTAACCTGTTGGCGATGATGTTGAACCCGGTGCATATTCATCAAAGCGCTTTGTAGGATCTGGATTAGGATCGCTGCCAGGTTTGGTATAAATAGTTTTGATACTGTTATCACGATCTTTCCACTGGTATAAATGATATACAACAGTATTGGTTAAACGGGGGTCGCGGTTTACATATGGGTTGTTCTCGTCATAACCAGAACCTGCCTCACCCGGTTTTTTGCCGTTAGTCATCAAATAGCTATCAACCAGTTCCTGGGTTGGGGCTATTGCGTTTAACCTGCCGCCAACTGATATTGGCGCCATATCCCTAAAATCGCTGTATGACCTGTTGGCAACCGAAGGCGGTAAGTATTGCAAATCGAATATAACTTCACTATTGTATTCGTTTTGAGGAAGGAACAAACCTTCGTACGAATTAAATAACGCATAGTTACCGTTTGCTGTACTACCTATAAGTTTTTCGCACTCGGTTATCACATCAGCCCAGCGGCTTTCATATAGTAATACCCTTGCTTTTAGTGCAACGGCAGCGCCTTTGGTTACACGGCCACGGTCGGCTTCTGCTAAAGCAGTGTTTGCCGGCAGTGAAGTTGCAGCTTCGTCAAGCTCTTTTAATATAAAAGCTACAATGTCGGCTTTAGGCGTACGTGCTATTACTTTTGATTCGTCTATTGTCAGATCCTTCTCTATCAACGGCACATCACCCCACCAGGTCTCCAGTAAAAAGTAATGCCATGCACGGATAAACCTTGCTTCGGCTTTCATACGTGCTTTTAGCGTAGCATCCATCGATGTAACCTTGTCAACATTTTCTAAAAAAATGTTACAGGTTTTTATACCACGGTAATGATCGCCCCACTCGCCCTTTAAGCGGCCTAATGATGCATCATAAGTTCCTGCTGCAAGTGATGCAACACCGTTGTTATCGCCGCGCCCGTTGTATGCGTTGTCAGACATCGCTTCCATCGAAAAGAAATAACTGCTGTTGGATATTTGCGAATAAGCTGTATTTAAAACATTATTTGCTTTATCTGTAGTAGTCCAGTAATTGGCATCTGTAAACTTATTTTCAGGCGCCAGATCAAGCTTTTTACATGCCGATAACGCAGTTATTAGCATAAGCGCCAAACCTATTTTATTGATATTAATTTTTTTCATGTCTGTGTAGATTTAAAGGGATATATCAATACCAAAACCATAATAGATAGGCAGAGGGTATGACCTACCACTGTTTGCACCACCGGCAGTTACATTGCCACGCAATTCGGTCGACTCTGGGTCGATGAACTTCATGCCCGAAAACGTAAGAACGTTTTGGCCGGTTATGTAAGTCCTTACTTTCTTCATCCCAATCTTTTTAGAGATACCCTGTGGCAGGGTATAACCTATTTGTACGTTTTTAACCCTTAGGTATGAACCATCAAACAAATACATGTCAGAACCACGGCGGAAGTTATTCTCGTTAGACTGGCTGCCACTTGCCGCAAGGCGAGGGTAACGTGCATTGGGGTTTTGTGGCGTCCAGTAATCTAACTGGTGCTGGTAAATAACCTGCGAATAATTTACGTGGAAAGGTTCCACCTGCTCGCCCCTAACAAACATGCTGCGTTTGCCCACACCTTGTAGAAACAAGTTAAGGTCAAAACCTTTAACAGCAACGTTGTAGGTAAAGCCAAAAGTTAAGCGAGGGAAGCCGTTACCTAATACAAATTTGTCGTTATCGTCAATAATACCGTCTTTGTTGATATCTACATAGCGGTTGTCGCCAGGCTGTACATTAAGGCCGGCCGGTTTTGGGCCATTGTTTATATCATCCAAATTTTGGAAGTAACCATCGCGCACCAGGCCAACGTATGAACCGATAGGCAAACCAACTTTATTTATGATCTGCATCTCATCGTAACTCCTCAATTGGTCGCCACCTTCCAGTTTCAATACCTTGTTTTTGGTATCGGCTATATTGAAAGCAAAGCTGTGGTTAAACGCGCCGGTTCTTAAACGATAGTTGATATTAAGCTCCCAACCACGGTTTTGCACCTCACCTGCATTATAATCGGGCAGGCCGGCACCAAATACTCCGGGTACAACCGGAGGCAATAAGATATCACGGGTAATTTTATTAAAGTAATCGGCAGATACAGTAAGCGCATTATGAAAAAAGGTTGCATCAACACCCAGGTTAAATGTAGCTGCGCGTTCCCAACGGATATTAGGATTTGCAAAACCTATTGTGGCTGTGCTTTGAGCCAGGTTATTAAATGCATAAAAACTATCTGTTGATACGCCAAATGTATTCAGGAATTGGTAATCACCAACGTTTTGGTTACCTAAAATACCATATGAGGCACGCAACTTAAGGTCGCCAAATTTATCACGATAATTTTGCATAAAATCCTCTTCAGTTATGCGGTAACCCACAGTTCCGGAAGGGAAGAATGCATTGCGGTAATTTTTAGCGAATTTTGAAGAAGCATCAAGCCTAAAATCAAACTCACCATAGTATTTATTCTTGAACGAGTATGAAGCGCGCCCGAATACAGAGTTAAGGCTGCTTTCGCTTTTGTTATTATTTGTACCTGTTGATGAAGTTTCGATAATCGTGCCTGTAATTGGTGTACCTAACTCAGGGTCGGTAAATTTCAGGCGTAGATAATTGCTCTCGTTGTTGGTTGATTCATTTGCCACACCGACCAACACATCAACATTATGATTTTTTGCAAATGTTTTGGTGTATTGCGCCAAAAATTGCGAATTGACGAACAGGTTTTTATTATTTTCATCATTAGTGTTCCTGTCTGAACCGTAAGTACCTTTTGGTGAAAAGTTAACCTGTATAACACGGCCAAACATATGGTTTGATAGCAATGTACCACCAAACACACCCTTCAGCTTCAAATCTTTGGTGATGCCTAACTCCGCGGTAAGGTTTCCAAATATGTTATCGTTATCGCGCTTGCGGAAACCACCTTTTTCAAGAATACCAAGCGGGTTAAATTCGGCCAATACATCATTGGTCAGATAGTTGCCCTGATCGTCTTTTATCTTATAATATGTTGGCGTTCTGCCTGCATCTACAATAAGCGTCCCGGTGTTAAAAGAGTGTTCTTTGATCTCGGTGCGGGTGTAAGCCAAAATGCTGGTCAGTTTTAGGCGGCCAAAATCGCTGCTTAGGTTCATGCGGTAATTATAACGCCTTAAGCCGTAATCGGGGCCAACCAGATTATTACGCTGATCAAGCACACCGGCTGATACCAGATAAGTTGAATTAGCGCTACCGCCCGATAAGCTCAGGTTATGATTTTGCTGAACTGCATTTTGTAGAATAGCATCCAAAAACCATTGGTTATCGCCCTGTTGCTGAAACTGGCGTATTTGCTCCGGACTGTAAATTGGCGTTAAGCCAGCATTTACAACCGCCTCGTTACGTAAAATGGCGTTTTCGTAAGAGTGTACGGGTTTATAACCTACATGGGGTACCTGTACACCGGCTTGCCCGTTATAAGTAAGTACAGCACCGGCGTTCTTCTTACCTTTTTTTGTGGTAACCAATATTACGCCATTAGCCGCACGCGAACCGTATATGGCCGCACTACCTGCATCTTTTAATATAGATACGCTCTCTATATCCTGCGGGTTAAGCAAATTAAGGTCTCCACCGGTAATACCATCAATAACGGTTAGCGGGTTGTTGTTGCCAAAAGTACTAACGCCACGAATGTTAATGGTTTGATAAGCGCCCGGTTCGTTACTGGTTTGCTGTATAATTAAGTTTGGTGATGTACCCTGTAAAGCCTGTGTTAGGTTAACAGCAGGTTTACCCTCAATTGCAGCCGCGGTGATCTGGTCGACCGCGCCAATTACGTTTACACGTTTTTGTGTGCCGTAACCTACCACAATAACCTCGTTAAGGGCATTTTGTGCAGGCACTAATTGCACATTAATACCGGTGGTTTGCCCGTTAAGCGGGACTTCTTTCGATGTAAAGCCTATAAAGCTGAATACCAATATACCATCGGCATTTGGCAAGTCTAAAACAAAATTACCGTTAACATCGGTAACTGTACCTAAACTTGAGCCTTTAAGCTTTACACTTACACCCGGTAAAGGTAAGTTGGTATCATCAACTACCTTACCTTGTACCTTTATCGCTTTTACAGCTTCCTTTACAAGGCCTGTGTATGTAGCAACTTCGGCCCTATCGCTGATAACTACAACGTCATCAATAATTCTGTAACCAAGGTTAAATGGAGTTAAAACCTCGTTAAGCACCTCTTTGATGCTTTTATTAGTTACATTTAGATCTACCCTGAATGACGGCTTTAGTATGTTATCTGCGTAAGCAAATTTTACTTGTTTATCGGCCGATAATTTTTCGAGCGCATCGGTCAGCTTCATGTTTTTCAACTTAAGCGTTACCTGTTGCTCTAAAAATTTCTGGCCATAAGTATTGTTTGCAACGGCCGTAAAGCACATTAAGCAAACAACAAAGCAGGCAAGCGAGGTAAATTTCATTAATATTAATACATAACGAACTACTCCATTTGAAAATAGAGATATATTCATAGATTTGAATAAATTAAAGTGTTTGAAATTCAAGTGCGGCGTTCTGAATTCGACCTCTAAACGTACACTTAATAATAACCCGGCATTTTAATGACCCTGTTTCAAATCCCATTGAACAGGGTTTTTTTATGTATTTATGTCATCATCTGTTTTTAATTTAGGTTAATTGATAATTGGTTTTATCTTGTATAATAATTGGTTTTCTTTTATTAACAGCCTTTGCCCTTTAAACGGTATCCTTCGCCCTCTGCAATGGCTTTACCCTTCACCAGCTTTGATATTATCTTCACTATGTTTTGTAAGGATACATTTGTAAAATTGGCCGATATGGAACATTTCGTCAGATTAGCATCGGCCTTTATCAGTATATTAAACCGGTGTTTTATAGCGTTTAACACCTCCGGCAACGGCATATTTTTTACAATAAACTCGCCGTCTTTCCAGCCGCTAAGCGCATTCACATCTACGCCTTGGGTTGTTATAGCGCTGTGATCTTTCTTATTAACTATAACCTCTTCGGCAGGTGTAAGAAAAACAGTTTTGGCCAATGCTGCAACAACACCCACCTTACCTGTAGCTACATCAACCTTTACAAAATTGTCTTCGGGGTATGCTTTTACATTAAAGCTGGTACCTAATACCTGGGTTTTAATGTTGCCTGTATGAACAATAAATGACTTTTTAGCATCGTGTACAACTTCCAAAAAAGCCTCACCTACCAAAGTGATCTCTCTTTTATCGCCACGGAAGGTTTCCGGATAGCTTAATTTACTGCCCCCGTTTAGCCAAACTTTGGTACCATCGGCAAGAGTTAGGTTGGTTACGTGACCGTTAGCAGCCACTATTTGCTTTTGCGTTATAGGCGATACAACATTAAGTACCTGGCTGCGGTATTGAAAAAGCAACGCCGAGAAAGACGCTACGGCAAACAATGACGCGGCAACCATCCATTTTTTACGACGATTTGCAGACTTAACCGGCAATTCATCAATATTTCTGATAATGCGGTTGTATACCTCATCGCTATCAAAACCTGCATCCTGGCCGGCCTTTGGCTGTTGGTTAAGCTGCAGGTCGTCAAAATATTTGGTCACAAGTTTTTCCTGCAAAGAGCGGTCTTTGGCCTGGATTTTTTTTCTCAGAAAAGTAAACTTTCTCATGGTTTATATATGTAAGATGCAATTGGGGAGGCCTACCCCCTAAACAGAATGAAAATATTTTTAGAAATATACCGGATGTTAAAAAAGATGCAGCAAGAGTGCAGCAATTACCATAGGCAGGTAATCGGTAAGGCCGGCACGCAGGTAGCGCAAGGCAATGGTCATTTGGTTTTCAACCGTTTTTATAGAGATATTTAAACGGGAAGCTATCTCTTTGTTAGACAGGTATTCTTTACGACTAAGTGTAAATATCTGCCGGCATTTTTCGGGCAGGCGTTCCACGTTATTTTCCAGTATAGTGCTAATGTCGTTTTGCAACAGCTTGCTATCTGCAGTGTATTTTTCGGTAAGCATGGCAATGGCCGAAAGATCAAGTGTGGCTTTTTTGGTGCGGATATACATAAGCACCCGGTTCTTAATAGCTACTTTCAGGTACCACTCCAGAGAGGATATATTCAGATTATTTCTTTTCGTCCAAAGGTCTATGAACAATTCCTGCACCAGATCTTCGCAAATTGCTTTATCGCGAAACAGGTTATAGGCCACATGGTAAATTTTTGGCGAATATTTATTGTACAGCATTTCAAACGCCTTACGGTCATCCAGCCTTAACAGAGCTAATAATTCTGAATCGGGCCACATTTGATATTCCTTTTCTGGAAGCATAAATGGACGGTAAATGGTTTGTGTAATTGGTAAGGCATAATTACAAAGTTTATTTTAAATAAAAAATAGCTTAGTGTATTTTACGTGCTCTGTTCCATATTATATAATTGAACATATGGAACAGCTTACAATAGTTTTACCATGCGTTTTCAGTAAGTTTACTTTATAAACCTTTGATATGGCAACAGTTGCATTGGGTAGTAAAGCCGGTAAGTGGATAATGGTGTCGTCCATTATGGCATCGGCAATGGCGTTTATTGATAGCACGGCGCTTAATGTGGTGCTGCCATCCTTGCAAAAAAGCCTCAACGCAAGCGGAACCGACCTGTTCTGGATCCTGAATGCCTACCTGCTCATGTTAGCGGCGCTCATACTCATTGGCGGCTCGCTGGGCGATAGGCTTGGCCGCAAAAAGGTATTTATGGCCGGGATCTTTATTTTTATTCTGGGTTCGGCGGCTTGTGGTTTTGCGCCAAGTGTTACACTGCTTGTTGTTTTCCGGATGCTGCAGGGCATTGGCGGTGCGCTGATGATACCGGGTAGTTTATCGCTCATCTCCTCTTCTATCAACCCAAAAGAACGCGGCAAGGCTATTGGCACCTGGAGCGCCTTTACTACTGTGGTAACCATGGGCGGCCCGGTATTGGGTGGCGCTTTTGGCGATGCGGGCCTGTGGCGCTATATCTTTTTTATAAACATCCCAATAGGCATTGGGGCACTCATCATATTAGCCCGGCAGGTAAAAGAAATAAAGGATGAAGAGGGCATACAAGGTTTAGATTTTGCCGGTGCTATAGCTATCGCGTTGGGTTTGGCAGCACTCACATTTGGCTTTTTGCGAATACCTGCTGTCGGTTTAAACAACTGGCAGGTATATAGTTCGTTAGGCGGTGGGCTGTTGTTACTGTTAGTTTTTATACTTATTGAGAAGAAAAGCAAATACCCCATGATGCCTTTGCAGCTATTTACCAACTTAACGTTTAGCGGCGCAAATTTGCTTACCTTTTTCCTTTATGCAGGTTTAGGCGCTGGTATGCTTTTCCTGGGGTTGAACATGGTACAGGTACAAGGTTATAGTCAGCTGCAATCTGGTTTAACTTTCCTGCCTTTTACAGTTTTAATGATAACCCTTGCCCGCTTTGCAGGCGCACAGGCCGATAAACATGGCCCAAGGCTATTATTGATATGCGGCCCGGCTATTGCGGGCGCAGGGCTGCTTATTTTATCGTTTGTAAAGCAAACCACAGGCCCGGCAGATTACTGGACAACATTTTTCCCGGGGATACTGGTTTTTGGGTTAGGCATGTCGCTCACCGTGGCACCGCTTACAACAGCGGTAATGGGTTCGGTAAGCGATCATTTTTCGGGAACGGCATCGGGCGTAAACAATGCGCTTACCCGCATAGCCAGTGTTTTTGCTAACGCGATATTAGGTGCGCTGGCCGTACTCTTTTTTTCGGGGGCACTGCAGGGCGAACTTAAAAATGTAAGGCTGGATAGTAAGCAAAAACAAGTTATAGAAAAGCAGTCGATTAATTTGGGCAATGCTAAAGTACCCAAAGGTTTTGAGGGAAAAGATAAAGCAGTTATTGAAAAAGCTTACAAAGAAAGTTTTATATCCGCCTATGGTAAAATCATGCAAATATCGGCGTTTTCAGGCTTTTTAGGGGCATTAATGGCCGTTTTTTTCATCAAAAATAGCGCGGTTAAGAAAGGGAAGTAGTGAAGTGCAACTCCCTTAAATCCAATAAATAATATTACTCATAATAATCTTCATAAAAAATTGGATATTACACGCACCAAATATTTATACCTATAACAATGGATAGAAGCAGCTTTTTAAAAAATAGTTTATTAGCATCGGGCGCTTTATTAGCCGGCAACGCGGTTTTAGCAAGCACCACCACAAGTTGCAATAATGATGTAGCCATTGCCCCGGGCAAACCATTTAATATGAATTATGCCCCGCACGATGGTATGTTCAAAAATTCGGCTGGTGCTAATTTCCTTGATCAGATCCAGTTTATGTATGACCAGGGTTTCCGTAGCATTGAAGATAACGGCATGAGCAGCAGGCCCGCTGCCGAGCAGGAAAAAATTGGCAGCCTACTGGCTAAATTAAATATGGCTATGGGTGTTTTTGTGTTAGATAAAGGTGGAAACGGCGCCAATACCTTAGCCGCCGGCAAACAGGAATACGTAGATATCTTTTTAAAAGGCTGTCGCCAGGCTGTTGAGGTTTCTAAAAGATGCGGCGGTAAATTAGCTACAGTAGTGCCAGGCGATTTCGCCAGGAACCTTCCGTTAGATATCCAAAATGCTAATGTAATTACAGCATTAAGAAAAGGCGCTGAAATTTTAGAGCCCCACGGCATTGTTATGGTGCTTGAACCCCTAAGCGATACACCCGATTTGTACCTAAGAACATCGGCACAAACCTATATGATATGCAAGGGTGTTAATAGCCCATCGTGCAAAATATTGTATGATATGTACCACATGCAAAAGAATGAGGGTAATATGATCAATAATATTAAACTTACCTGGGATGAGATAGCCTATTTCCAGATAGGTGACAACCCGGGTCGTAACGAGCCTACTACTGGCGAGGTGAACTACAAGAACATCTTCAAATTTTTGCACGAAAAGGGCTACAAAGGCGTATTAGGTATGGAGCACGGAAATTCACGCCCGGGCAAAGAAGGCGAGTTGCGTGTAATTGAAGCTTATAGGGAAAGTGATAGTTTTTTGTAAACTGTTATTTATGTAAGGGTTCGTAAGCATATACCACATGGTACGGTGTGCTTTTTAGTTTAGCCGACATTTGCCCTATCTCCAAATTTTCGCCTTGCGGGGTTGGTTCACATAGGGAATAGGTTTTGCCTTTGTATACAATAGGGTCGCCGATGGGTTTGCTAAATTCAACTGCCATGGTAATATGTGTGGGGTACAACAGGGCTATCATAGGCAAATTGTATAGCTCTTTTACTAAGTAAAAGAACAAGGCTGCACGGTCATCACAATCACTATAGTTTGAGGCAAGGGTTTCACCCGGCGAAAGGCGTTTCTCCTTGCCAAAATTATCGTTATCGTTCTCGTAAAGGAATGCGTAACGGGTAAAACGCATCAGGTAATCTACTCCTTTTTTCTCGTCCATCTTTTTCATATTCTTCTTTAACAGCGGGATAAGTGAGCCGTATGTTTCTTTGCTCAACGGGATATTAAAATATGTTTCAAAACTAACACCGGGATAATTATTAAATGCCTTTTCCTGATCGGTATTTAGCTTTACCTTAAAGTGATATGTTTTATGCTCGTACACAAAAGACATTTGCTTTTCAATATCATGTTCGGGTTTAAAGTCGGGCATCAGGATTACTCTGTATGAAAATGCTTTTGTTGCTGCAGCAACAGGAATGTTTACCGGTATGGGCGGGTCGGTATTCAGATCAGCCTTGGCATAATCATGATAGTTTAAGCAAACAAACTGCTTCCCATCAACCATAAAGTATGGTATATCACTAATATCCTCGTTATTGTAAACATAAAATATAAGCTTTTGGTGAGATAGTGCCAGCCTTGCATCATACCCGGACTTATTGAGCATGAACCACTTATAAAAGGTATATCTGCCGTAATTAACTTCTTTAGGGCTTATTTGCTGCGCCACCCTACGAATAAGCTGATAGTACAGCCAGTCGTTTAGCTGATGCTCTTGTTTGTAGTTTAAAAGCGAATCGATAATTGGCTGATACTTGCCTGCGTCAATGGCCGCATAACATTTCTTAAAGATCTCTGCATTAAGTAATTGAGGCATATCAATTAAAGCAGAATTGTCAACTTTAACCAGGAAAGGATCTTTATAAAAATCTACGCGCACTTCTTGCCCCTGCGCCTTTACCTTGGTAAATGACAGCATGAGCAGTATTGAAAGTAAAAAATAAGAAAGCCTGCACATGGCTTAATAATTTGGTTACATTAAATGTACGTTATTTTAACGATTACATAACATAAAAAAATTATTATTAAGGCTATATTCTTGATGGCGAAACACCATATTTATTCTTAAAAGCAAACGAAAAGTGCGACAGATCTTCAAAACCCAATTCCAGATAAACATCAGATGGTGCTTTGCCTTTTTCTTTTATTAGATAATGCGCTTCCTGTAACCTGCGTTGCTGCAACCACCGGCTTGGCGTGCTGTTAAATACCTTTTCAAAATCGCGCTTAAAGGTGGCCAGGCTGCGGCCGGTTAGGTAAGCAAACCTTTTTAGCTGTACATTAAAGTGGAAGTTCTTTTCCATAAAACCTTCCAGATCTATTTTACCGGGTTCGCTAAAATCAAACAGCACATCCTTTAATTCGGGATTGCTTTGTAATAAGATCAGCAGAAGTTCGCGAAGTTTTAAGGTTTGCAATTTTTCGTTTATTACTATTCCCTCTTGCTGATAAGGCAGCAACGAATCCATATAGCTTTTAAATATGGGTTCACTTTTGGGGATAATTATAGTATCACCCTTGTAATGTGATGTAGCTTTGTAGCCATATTGGATGCTAAAATCGCGCAGTGTTTCCTGGTCAAGGTAAACAGACACCGACTTAAATTCACCATTGGGTGGTGGTTGCTTTAAAAATTTAACCAGGTTGTTACGCCTGATGAACCTGAAATCGCCTGGGTTAAAAGCATATTTTTTTTGCCCGTCGTTCATGGTAAGCGTACCCGAAATTTGATAACTAAACACATGTTCGGGTACAAATTGTTCGCCCTCCCTGGTGCGGGTAAAATAGCAGGAGTACGTTATTTTAGAACTATTTTCTGATTCGCGTGGCATTGTTTTCAGTTTGATTGAACACTTAGTTCAAGGATTTTATTTGATATAATGGTTTTATCAGCTACCGATTTGGCCAGTTTTAAAGCAGTTTTAAAGTGCATAACTGCTTTAACGTTATCAATATTTGTATAAAGCTCGCCTAAAAGGGAGTGATAAAGGTGATTATCTATCAATTTTAACTTTTCGGCGGCTATAATTGCTTCTGGCTTTCCATTAGCTTTTGATAGCGCGTAGGTGCGGTTCAGCGCCGCTATAGGCGAATACTCTACTTGCAATAATTGATTATACAACTGTAAAATACCTTCCCATTTCTCTTCGGTATCTTCCTTTACTGTATGCCAATAGGCAATATTAGCTTCTAAATGATACTTTGATATTTCATTTCCCTGAGATGCTTGGCCGAGGTAATACATACCCTTGGCTATCAGTTCCTGGTTCCAAAGGCCGGTATCCTGATCCTGGTATAAAACGGGATCGCCTTTTTTATCTATCCGGGCTTCAAATCGCGACGAGTGAAAGCACATTAAAGCCATTAACGCGTTTATCGAGGGCTCATTAGTTGAAGGATTCTGGATAAGTAAATGCGTTAAACGCATGGCTTCCAAACAAAGGTCTTGCCGCAGGGGAATGTTTTGACTGGAAGAGTAATACCCCTCGTTAAAAAGAAGATACAATGTTATTAATACAGCTTCGAGGCGTTTATTTATTTCCTGCTTATTTGGAAATTCAATTTTTACTTTCTCAATCCGCAGTGTTTCCTTAGCCCGGAATAATCGCTTGTTTATGGTTTCTTTATTAGTTAAAAAGGCATCGGCAATTTCCTCAATACCAAAACCGCAAAGTATCCGTAACGACAAACCTATCTGCGCATTAACCGGTATTGAAGGATGGCAAATGGCAAACATCATTTGCAGCTGGCTATCTACAATATTTTTATCAGACAGGTCTATCGCAATTTCGCCGGTGCCGGTAAACGAATTGCTTATTTGAGCGGCTATCTTTTGATGAAATAGTACATCGCGTTTAAAATAGTCTTTAGCTTTATTGGAGGCAACTTTATAAAGCCAGGCAACCGGGTTTTCGGGCAATCCCTTATACCCCCATGTTTCAGATGCCAGCAGGAATGTATCGCTGGCTATATCTTCGGCGATCTCTATATGCGAGATACCAAAAAGCTTACAGAGTACAGCGGTTATTTTCCTGTACTCGGTTCTAAATAAATGTGGTATTAATTCTTGTTGCTCCATAATAAAGCCAAAAGCCCTTGTAATTCACAAAGGCTTTTGGGGTATTTTAATTATTACCAGCCTTTACATTACGTTTATCTCGCGTACTTCAACGTTGCCACCGTAATTAAAAATAGGGCAACCGCTTGCCAGTTCAGCAGCTTCTTCAATTGTTTCGGCTTTAACAATAGTGTAGCCGCCAACTACCTCTTTAATTTCGGTGTATGGGCCATCCGTAATTACATTATTTGGCCTTACAACTTTACCGCCACCGGCTAAACTACTACCCCGGTCGGTTAGTTTGTTTTGAGCAGTAATACCGCCAACCCAGTCCATCCATTTTTTTGTTAAGGCCTGCAATTCTTCAGGTGATCCTTTAGGGATGCTCGCAAAATCGTTTCTGAAAACCAATAAGAAATCTTTCATTTTGTTAAATTTAAGTTGTTAAAACCTAATGACGATTGGCTTTTACAATATTGGACAAAATAAAAACATTTCTTTTAAATATTATTTCTTCAGGGCAAGATACCTTTTCCCCTGTTCTGATTCCAGGAAGTTTTCGGCATCATCATGGTCGGTTGATATACTCACCGATTCCCATTTTTCCAGTTCGGCTAATTTTGCTGCTTCAGAATGTTTTACAATGGCCACTGCCTCAGTACCTAATAGTAAATGTAATGGTGGTTGTGGCTGCTCAACAATATCTATCATCACCTTTGCCGCCTTATCGGGGTCGCCCATTGGGGTAAAACTGCCGCTTTTAAAGAAATTAGCCCGTTGGTTAACCGTATCATAGCCTTCAATTTCCCGGGCATAACCCATCGAGTCGCCTGCCCAGTCTGTACGGAAACCACCGGGTTCAACACAAATCACTTTAATGTCAAAGGGCGCTACCTCTATAGCCAGGCCTTCGCTAAAGCCGCTTAAACCAAACTTAGCTGCCTGGTAAATAGTTACACCACCACTACCTACCCTGCCTCCTATCGAGCTTATTTGCAGAATATGGCCCGAACGTTGTTTACGCATATAAGGTAATACCGCACGGGTTATTTCAATTGGTGCATACAAATTTGTTTCCAGCTGACTGCGAACCTGTTCGTTAGTAAGGGCCTCAACCGCACCTGTAATACCAAAGCCGGCATTGTTTACCAATACATCTATCCTGCCAAAATGGGCAACTGTATCCGCAACCGCCTGGTACACTTCATCGTGTTGTGTAACATCAAGCGATATAGGGAATATCTGCTCTGGGTAGCTTTCTACCAGGTCCTTTAATTTATCGGTATTGCGGGCTGTGGCCGCTACTTTATCACCTTTTGCAAGTACTGCTTCTGTTAGGCTGCGCCCCAATCCGCGGGAGCTGCCTGTTATAAACCAAACTTTTGTCATTGTTTTATTTGTTTTTGTTTAAGACAAAGGTAGGTTCTTCAAGAAGTTTGCGCTTTGTTAAAAAGCTCAATTCTCTTTGTTAAAACGTTCAAACAGGACTAATTTCTCATACTTTAATGTGAAATCTTATTTGGGCAAAGCAAAAGCCACAAAGCTATCGCCTGATCTGGTGTTCATTTTACCACCACCACAGGCAATTACAATATACTGCTTACCATTAATTTCATAAATAGATGGCGTTGCATATCCGGGGGCCGGCAGGGTAACTTCCCAAAGCAATTTACCAGTCTTTTTATTGAAAGCGCGGAACTTACCATCTTTAGTAGCCGCTATAAACAATAAGCCGCCTTTGGTGATAACCGATGCACCATAATTTTCGGTACCCGATTGCTCTTTACCATGCGGAAACTCAGGATCATCACCCAGGGTTTGTTTCCATACAAATTTGCCGGTATTTAAATCGATAGCATTCAGCGTACCCCATGGTGGCGATATCGCCGGATAGCCCTCTTTGCTCAGGAACTTGTTGTAGCCCACAATTGAATAAGGCACTTTAAAAGCATCATCTTTATGGCTATCCGCATCAACAAATGGTTTTGGTTGCTCTGTTTTGATGCTTAAAATAAATGATGCAATGGCTTGGCGCTCAACAGATTTCAACTGCCTGAAGGCCGGCATCATCCTCCTGCCCGATTGCAGCAGGGTATCAAACGAAGCCGTGGAGTATTTTTTATTGATACTAATAAGTGATGGGAACGTACCCGATCCTTTACGATCTGCTCCGTGGCAGGTCATACAATTGGCTTTGAACAAACGCTGACCGGCCTCCAGATTAGTTTCATTAGCAGCAGCTTTGGTTTGAATAGGAATAGCCTGTATCACCCATGCCATTTGATTAGCATTTATGTATAAAATGCCGGTTTCCGGGTCATACGATGGGCCGCCCCATTCTGCGCCCCCATCTAAACCGGGGAACACTACCGTGCCCTGCAACGATGGTGAATTAAACATATGGTCGTTCTTGTAGCTTCTTAAGGCTTTTAAGACCTGTTGTTTGGATGAATCAGGTAGATATGGGTTTATCTCTTTTTCTGTCATCAGCTGCCTCATAAAAGGTGCAGGCAGGGTTGGATAGGGTTGAGTTGATGAAAGCTTCTCACCTACCAGATCGGTAGAGGCTGGTACAGGTTTCTCTAAAATATCATAAACAGGGCTACCAGTAGCCCTGTCGAAGGTGAACACAAAGCCTGATTTTGTAGTAATAGCCACCGCATCGATAGCTAAGCCATCCTTTTTAATAGTTACCAATGCTGGTGCCGAAGGAATATCCCTATCCCAAACATCATGGTGAACATCCTGGAAGTACCAAATTAGTTTACCGGTTTTTGCATCTAAGGCCAACAGGCAATCGGCATACAGGTTATTACCCAACCGTTTGCCCCCATACCAATCATAAGATGCCGACCCTGTACAGCCGTAAACAATCTCTCTTTTTACATCCATACTAAAGCCGCTCCAAACATTTGCGCCACCTATAAATTTATAAGCGTTGGGATCGTCCCATGAGTCATAACCATCTTCGCCAGGGTAAGGTATAGTATGAAATATCCAAAGCTGCTTGCCCGTACGCACATTATAAGCCCGAATATGGCCCGGTGCAGCATGCTGGCCTTCATCTACCCTTGTCCCCGTAATTAGTATATCGTTATAGATAATAGGTGGGGATGAAGAGGTAACAAAAAGATCTTTCACATCCCGCCCAAGTCCGTCGTGCAGGTCCAGTTTGCCTTTATCGCCAAAACTGTTAACTGTTTTACCGGTAGTAGCATTAATACAATACAGGTATGAGCCTGCGGTGTAGAAAATCCTTTTATCGTCCTCATTGCCCCAATAGGCCACACCCCTTGAGTTATTCATTATAAAAAACATGCGCTTATCCTTGGCCAGCGAATCAAAGGGGTTAAACTGCCATTTCTCTTTACCTGTAGCAGCATCAATGGCAAACAGTTTCATTTTGGGTGTAGTGCCGTACAAAGTACCGTCAATTACTATGGGGTTACATTGTATTTGCGAGTGGTTAGCCGAGTCGGCATCGCGGGTATGATATGTCCAGGCTACCTGCAATTGTTTAACATTGGTGGTATCCACCTCGGTTAATGATGAATAATGGATATTCTCGTTAGACCCCTTATACTGAGGCCATGATTTATAATCTTTGTTATGGTTACAGCCACAGGTTAATACAAATACAGCAGCCACAAGCGGCAGACCGATAATTTTTTTCATTTATAATTGGTTAGGTCAACCAAGATAAATATAAATTTTGTAGTGCGAATTACTGCTTGCTTAATCTCAGGATTTCACATCCACTCACGCGGATTAGTGAAAAGCTAAAGCTGAAAGCAAAAAGCCGCTGATCAAAGCGGCTTTATAAGGTTAGTTTATTTGTATTTACTTGTCCTTTATAACAAGGTCGTTCACATCATCCAGCAGGAAACAATGTGTAAAATTTGTCATTCCTGTTTTGGGATAATAGTTTACAGCGGCAGGTGCAGCAAGTAATATTAACTTGGCTTGTGGCGACTGCCTTTTTGTTTCGGCTATTAAACGAACACCGATACCCATTTTCTGATATGCTTCATCAACCGCCAGATCTGACAGATAAGTGCAGAAACCAAAATCGGTTAACGCCCGCGATACCCCTACCAGTTTACCATCTATACGGGCGGTTACTATCAGGTTGGCATTTTGCAGCATTGCCTGTATGCGGTGGGCATCATTAATTGGCCTGCGCTCGCCCAGGGTGCTACGGCTTAGTACATCAATAAACTCATCTGGACTAAGTGTTAATTCGCGCTGAAATACAACTTCTGGAATGGA
Source organism: Mucilaginibacter sp. (assembly GCF_028288105.1). GTDB lineage: Bacteria > Bacteroidota > Bacteroidia > Sphingobacteriales > Sphingobacteriaceae > Mucilaginibacter. The sequence goes on from NZ_JAQBOI010000037.1 coordinate 29,241, forward strand.
CATTTTTAGGCGTTTAAATTATGATTGAAACTATTTAATAGTGATACTTCAAATTTTATAATTCTGCTAATAAGTTATATAGTCCAATAAATATAAACGCTTTAGTCCAGATATAAGAAGGGGGGCAACTGCGGTGCCCTTATGTATTCCGTACTTGAGTTATTTGGTTACGGTTTTAGTTCTAAAGCGACCCAATAGATATTCCCTTACTATTCGAATCAACTAATTAACTCTTTTTTAATGCATTGAGCCAGTCGCTTTTAAATACGGAGGGATTTTTCCCAACTATTTTATTAAACAGTTTATTAAAATAGGATAAGCTCTCAAATCCAATTGCGTAACAGGTTTCGGTAATATTGCTTCCCTGCATTATCAGATTCTTGGCACGCTCTATTCTGTACTGGTTCACAAAATCGGTAAACGTCATGTTGGTTTGCCTTTTAAAATAACGGCAAAAGGCGGCAGTAGTAAGGTGCACTTTGGCAGCAACCACATTAACATCGGGCTTTTGGTGATAGTTGGCATCTATATATTCATAAATGGCCCCCATTCTTATCTTATCCTTTAAAATAAACTCTTTGCTACTTTGGTCTGTATTCAATATTTCTGTATCTGCCGAATGGGCAAGCAGGTTAAAAATATCTATCAGTTCCATCAACTGCTTGTAAGAACTTAAGCCATTTAATTGTTTTAACCTCTCCACTACCCTGGCCTTCGTTTCGCCGCTAAAGGCAATACCATGGTCGGCCTGTTTAAATAAACGGTGTATAGCCGTAAACTCGGGCGATGTACCAATCGCAGCACCCAAAAAATCAGTCCGTAGCTGTATCACTATCTGGTGATAATCGCTCCTGAGGCGGTAATCAAAATTAAGATGGGGAAGATTACTGCCGATGAATACCAGATCGCTTTGGGTATAACCGGATATATGCGAGCCTACATGGCGGATACCGGCATCGGCTTCTACATATACCAACTCAAACTCGGGGTGATAATGCCACAGAAAGGTGTTGCGGAGCCGTGGCGAGAAAAGCTTAAAAGACTTACCCGGCTCAAACTCTATCCGTTCTAATTGTATCTTATCCATCCCCTGTTGTCTTATTATAACACATAAATCTATAAATAAAATCAATACAGAGCAAATATTGGTCATTAGGCAGAATATTGAGGCTTATTACCGGCTGTACCTTTGAATTATCAAACCAATTAAATTATGAAAACAGAAACTATGACACCAACAATGACACCGGCCATGAAAGCTAATGAAGCACATAAGGTTATACCGGGCAACCCATCAACCGCAACATCAAGCCAAATAAAACTTAATGACCGCAGCAATGGCAAGCCACTGCAAATACTAAGCGAGGCTGATTGGAAGTTTTGGGTAGATAATGGCTATGTGATCATAAAAAACGCCGTCCCCAAAGAACAGGTAGAAAAGCTGGCCAGTTACCTTTGGGAATATGAAGGCAAGGATGCTAACGATATAGAAAGTTGGTACAAGAAGCCCAACGCGCAAATGCAAATGGCCGAACTGAATAATACCGGTATGGTAGAGATATACAATCACCAGTTTATGTGGGATAACCGCCAGTTCCCGAAAGTGCATAAGGCTTTTGCCGATGTTTGGGGAACCGAAAAACTATGGGTAACCATTGACCGTGCTAATCTCAATTTCCCGCTGAGGCCCGGCTTTGAATATAAAGGGTTTATCCATTGGGATTATGACCCCGAAACCCGGCCGCAGAACGTACAGGGCGTACTGGCACTGGCCGACCAAACCGATGAAACTATGGGAGGCTTTCAATGTGTACCCGAATTGTATCGTACCTACGATACCTGGAAACTAACACAGCCCGATGACCGAGACCATTACAAACCGGATACTACAGGTTTTGAAATTGAAAAGGTAAAGCTGGAAGCTGGTGACCTGTTGATATTTAACAGCCTTGAACCGCACGGCATACGTGCAAATACCAGCGGCAATAAGGTACGCATTGCACAATACATTTCTATGATGCCGGCGCAGGAAGAGAACGAGGAGTTAAGACAATGGCGCATTAACAGTTGGCAGGGCCGCGAAGCCATGCAGGGTTATGCTTTCCCTGGCGACCCAATGGAACGGGAGAAAAAGAACCCGGTTGCAGAACTTTCGCCCTTAGGAAAAAAGTTACTGGGGTTAGATAAATGGTAATTTATTTATGCAGGAAAGCCCGTGCAGATGCACAGGCTTTCCTTATTTTAACGAGATGCAGAGCTTCTGCAGGTTCTCGCGAAATTTTTGATAGTTGGCAATACCCAGCCTACTTTCCCATTGGCGTTCAAAATCGTAATTTATTTGCCGGCTCATTTTTTTCAAGGCTGTGCCTTTATCAGTCAGAAAAAACAACACCCCCCTTTTATCCCTGCTATCGGCCTCCCGTTTTAAGTACCCCCAGTCTTCTAATTGATAAACCAATGCACTCATAGATTGCTTGGTTATTTTGGCGTGCCCGGCCAGTTCGGTAATACGCGAGCCTTCTTCATATATATATTGGAAGATATATCCATGCGATGGTCGTATTTCCGGGAAGCCGGCAATGTTAAGCTGTGTATGCAGGTTAATTACCAGATCATCCAATAAGCTTTTTAAATGCGTACCAATGTTTTTACTATCATCCATAATTTATTTACAAATATAGTAAGGATGGCTGACTTTGAAGCATTAACCTGGTAGATCTGGATCCAGTTGCCGCAGGTATCGTTAAACACAGCCTGTGTTACCGGGCTAGATTGTTTTGGCGGGCCTTTAAGCTCTACGCCTAAACCGGTAAGCCGCTTAGGCAACTGCCACGTTGCCGCTTTTTGCCTTACGTTTTAATATAAATGCGGTAATAAGAGACACGATCAGCCCTACAGGTAATATTTCCATATATGTAAAAAGCACAACCCATATAAAGGAACTGTACATACGCTTCATATAGCTTATCTCTTTTACTTTAGCAGCAATATCGGCGGCACTTGCACCACTGCTTTGTGCCTTCGCCATTTCGTGTGCCGCGTACTTGTCCATAAAATCGGGCATGAAGAGGTAATAATCTATCAGCCATGCCAGCACATACATAGTTGAAGCTATGAGGGATATGTATAAGCCTATTTTAAAAGCCTTACCAAAACTGATGACACCATTATTGTACTTATCGCGATAGTTTTTAACGCCAACAAAAATAAGAGAAAAGGCAAGTAACATTGAGGCATAGCCCAATATCATATTGCCATCGTGATTGCCACTCTTATAGCACCATGCCATGCCGATAACCATCAAAACCGATACAATAAGCCCGGATATTAATCCAAATACAATTACATTCTTCTTCATTGTTTTAAGTTTTATGGCTCAAAGTTGCCTTATCGCATTCGCTTTTTGCTCATACTTTAGGGTGATTTTAATAAAAATAGGCATTTTCACACTAAAGGGTGATAGTGTTATTGTATTAGGTTTAACTTTTTGGCTTTATCAATTGCCTGGGTACGGCGCTCTACTTCCAGCTTTTCAAAAACTTTTGATGAATGTGTTTTAATAGTGTTTAACGATACAAATAAACGCTCTGCAATTTGGTGGTTGCTCAAGCCTTCGGCCATAAGCTGCAATACTTCCAGTTCGCGCTTGCTTAAGCCAAGCCGGGTTAATTCATTTGTATTTAAAATAAAAGCGTCGTTCTTTACAAAAATTTCTTTTTCTACGATAATCGTGGTAGTTTTTGGCTTTGTTAACTTAACTGCCAGCCAAATGCCTAACAAAGTAAAAATTATTGCTAAAGCGCCTGCATATAGTTCAAATGCGTGGTCAACAATAATAAAACGCCATTCCAGCCATTTCATTAATAATAATAAAACAGCCAGCGATACACCGTAAAGTATTACAGACCTGTTACGTAGCCAAAAATTCAAAGTCATTTACGCCTAATTGATGTTTAAAAATAACATAATTGACGACGTAATCAAAAACAGAAAGAAACAGGCTTAAAACTCTTCTTCTATAAAGCCTTATTTATAAAAAGGCGTGCTATATCTGAGGCACTGCAAGTGCGATGATGAAGTTATTTGTGCAGGTATCAATATCAAATTCATAATCGAATGTATCGCAGGCACGGGTAATGATCATTAAGCCAAAATGCTCGGCAAGGCTGCTGATGTTAACCGGATTTGTTTCCTCGACCTCTTCAATAAAAAACCGCAGGCAACAATTGTTGTGCAATTTTGCTTTTAAAATTGCGCTGCTATCACTATAAATGGTAATTATTTCATCGGTATGGTGCCTACCGGGTAATGGCCACTCTAAAAGGTTTTCACCACAGCGCACAGCTAAACCATTCCCTTTGTCTGTTTTCCTGATACTGATCTTATTGCCCGCTGTTCTTATTTTAAGAACTGTATTATCTTGCCCGGAGTGTTTCAATGAGTTGGTGAGTAACTCTACCAAAATCATTTTCAGTTTAAATTCTGTGCTTTCATCAACCTGTATATTTTGCCTTACGTACTCAATAACTGCCAGCACTAATGGGTATAAACCATCGGTATTGTTATTAAACACAAATTTTTTAGATACACTACCAGGCATATTATTTAGCTTTTATTAGTCGCCGCTTCAACTGCCGAGGCGTGTATTTTAAATGCCTTATTAAGCCTTATCAGTTGAAATAAACCGGCTACATCTTTATTTAAGCCCGCTACATCAATTTCGGCTTTATTGGCTATGGCATATTTAAGAGAAGAAACCAATGCCCCTAAAAAGGAACTGTCAACATACATTACTTTTTCAAAATTCACAATAATGTATTTATTGCCTTTATCTATCAACGCGGTCATCTCGTCCTTAAAACTGTCAGATACGGTTAAATTTGCTTCTTTTACCTGTATATCAGCTATTAAAGCATCTTTGTAAGTGTTGGTTTCTAATATCATCAAGTTGTTTTTTGTAAATGTATTAAGCTGCAGTCGTCAATATGATCTACTGTTTTTTCCTGCAAAAAAGCGCTTCGTTTAAACTCGGTAAAAGGCCGGTTTAAATACGGTGTAACGGCTTCTGTAAACGTATTATAATCTGTCTTCTTTCCAGCGGCACCTTCAAAATCTATTATACCATCAGTAAACATAAAAAGCCTGTCACCGGCATTCAGTTTAAATGTTACTTCATCAAAATCGCCATCTTGCAACATGCCCAGCAACATGCCCGATGAGCCTATTTGCTGTAAGTTGTTATCCGCACTATTATAATAAAGCAACGGCAGATCGCCGGCACCTGAATAGGTTATTGTTGATTCCATGGCATCTAACATCCCCAGTGAAAGGCTCGACAGCACGTCGTTCACCACCGGGTCGTGATAAACCACATCGTTTATTTTTTGCAGGATATTTTTGGTAGAGAAGTTGCCCTCTGAGATGCAAATACGCACTGCCGCCCGTATATAGCTTAAAAACCCGAACGAGAAATACCAGGCGCCCCATTTTTTACCCATTACATCGCCCAGCACTATAAATGTGTAGCGTTCATCAATGGTTATAAAATCTATAAAATCTCCCCCGGGATAGTTCTGATAAGATCTATGCCAGAAATCGACCTCGAAGCCACTTATAACCGGCAGCTTTTGCGGCACCGAATGCAGGTTTAGGGCCATAGCGGCAACACTCAGTTCCTTTAATGTGCGTTCGTGCTGCTCGCGTACGGTACTTAAAAAGTTGTTTATTTTAGATACCACTACAGGTAGCGGCGTATCTTTCAATATATAATCTACAGCTTCCAAATTTATGCCTTTCAGCATCAGATCATTATCTTCCTCGGATGTAAGGAACATAAAGGGGATATCTTTATATTCGGGTATCGCGATCAGGTTTTGCCTAAAAGCGAAGCCATCAACATCGGGCATGTGATAGTCAGACAGGATAATATCTGGTCGCTCCTGCTTCAATATTTCTGTAGCCGCATCTGCCGAAATTGCTTTCATGCAGTAAAAACCTTCTTTATTTAAAGCCCGCCCCATCATCTCTAAAACAAGGGGGTTATCATCAACCAAGAGTATTTTTTTAGATGTGGACATGGTCATATTTAAGCGGTTCGTTTTTTTAACAGAGCGCTTAAAAACAAATATACACCTGTAAATACAATAAGCAATGCTATTAAGTCCATAAGGGTTACGCCATCATTATCATTAAAATGAAATATGGTGAACATTTCAAAGTATGGTGGCGCCGGCATTATGATCATGGCCATACCCAGTGTAATCATCACAATACCAATAACTACAATCACCAGTTTTTTAACCCGTTCGTGGCCCAGGTATTTTTGGGATACCTCGCTATCTAATTGATGCTGGGATAAAAGCAATTCAAAATCATTCAACAGTTCCACCCTGTCGCGGTCGGCATCCAGTTCCTTAAAGGCCTCGATAGTTTTTGGCAGCGATGTTTCATCAATGGCCTTATTTATCTTCTGTTGTATAGCCTTTACCCGTTTTGCATCAATCCCTCCTTTTCTGAGCAAAGCCATTAATTCCTCAGCTTTTAGCTCAAGTAATTCGGCATTATCAACAAGTTGTTTGTCCTTCAAAGTTTTTAATAATTATAAATGCCTAACTTTTATTAATATTATAGCGTTTAAATATACTGCATGAAAAAGGTATCTGTTGTCACCATCAACTTTAATCAGGATAAAATTACAGAAGAGCTTCTAATATCAATAGCCGAAACAAATACTTACGAAAATTTAGAGGTAATTGTTGTTGATAACGGCAGTACCGTAAACCCCATCCCGCTGTGGACAAGCAAATACCCTAATGTTAAATTTATACGATCAGAGCGCAATTTGGGTTTCTCTGGCGGCAACAATATAGGTATTGCGCAAGCAACAGGCGATTATTATTTCCTGGTGAATAACGATACCGAGTTTTCGCCCGGCTTAGTGCAAAAGCTGGTAGATATTTTAGATACACACCCGCAGGTTGGCATTATATCACCAAAGCTGGTGTATGATTTTGATAGAAGTATTATTCAATATGTGGGCTTTACATTGGTAGACTATTACACCTGCCGCAACCAGGCTGTTGGTAAGAACGAGAAAGACGTTGGCCAGTATGATAACCTGCTTGGCCAAACCGGTTACTGCCACGGCGGCGCCATGATGGTGAAAAAAGAAACCTGCGAAAAAGCCGGCTTAATGGCCGATAATTTCTTTATTTATTATGAGGAAGTTGACTGGGGCGAGCGCATTAACAAGGCCGGCTACCAGGCCTGGGTACGTGGAGACGCCGTTATTTACCACAAAGAATCAATGACGGTGGGCAAGAACAGTGTATTTAAAGAATATTTCATGAACCGTAACCGCATACTGTTTATCCGCCATAACGCGCCTGCTTTTAAGGCCGTTGTGTTTTATATTTATTTTGTGTTGATGGTGGTTCCGCGCAACCTTGTTCGTTATATAAAAGAGAAGAAATACAATTTCATTGGCGTGCTCTTCCGCGCTGTTTGGTGGAACGTTACCCATAGTAAACATAGTACAGAATTAGGCTTTACCATCAATAAGGTTTCATGAAACTAACGCTCTGGATAAGCCTCTTTATTGCATTTTACACATTTGTTGGCTATGGCTTTTTGCTGTACTTTATTATTAAAATAAAGCGGGCAATTAAAGGCAAGCCAGTTATCCCGGTTGTTAATGACGATGATTTGCCTACCTGTACCCTGATTGTCGCGGCTTATAACGAAGAGCATTTTATAAGCCAGAAAATAGCTAATAGCCTGCAATTAAATTATCCTGCAGGCAAGCTTAAGTTTGTTTTTGTAACCGATGGCTCATCTGATAGGACAGCCGAAATAATAAGCGAACACCCGCAGATCCAACTATTGCACCGCCCGGAACGTGCCGGTAAAATTGCCGCCGTGCACCGTGCAATGGAATATGTAGATACTGAGGTGGTTGTGTTTACCGATGCCAATACCTTCCTTAATCCCGAAGCTATAACCCGCATTTGCCGCCACTACAGCGATAAAACAGTAGGTGCCGTGGCTGGTGAAAAACGCGTACAGATAGATGCTAACGCCGATGCCAGCGCAGCCGGCGAGGGTTTTTACTGGAAATATGAATCGGCCTTAAAAAAATGGGATTCTGAACTGTACTCGGTAGTAGGTGCCGCCGGCGAATTGTTTAGCGTAAGGCGTAACCTTTACCAGGATGTGCCCGCCGATACCGTGCTGGACGATTTTATGATATCTATGCTAATTGCCGCCAAGGGTTACCGCATCATATACGAACCGGAAGCTTATGCGCTTGAAACCGCATCAGAAAATGTATCGGAAGAGCTGAAACGCAAGATCAGGATAGCGGCTGGTGGTATCCAGTCTATCCTGCGTTTAAAAAGCCTGTTGCTGCCTTTTAAATTCCCGGTACTATCATTCCAATATGTAAGTCACCGTGTTTTACGGTGGACGGTTACACCCTTCTTTCTGATACTGGCATTTATCACCAATTTTGCCCTGGCCTTTGCAGGTAAAGGTTGGTTTTATGAGTTGCTATTTGTCGGGCAGGTGCTGTTTTATCTGTTAGCCATACTCGGTTTTATATTGGAGAAACGCCATATCCGCGTTAAAGCCCTCTTTATCCCTTACTACTTCTGCGTAATGAACTATGCCGTTTTAGCCGGTATTATCCGCTATTTTACCACAAAGCAAAGCTCTGTTTGGGAAAAAGCGCAAAGGAAAATGTGACTGGGATTTTAATAAAACTTGTCATGCTGAGTTATCAAATCCCGTGGCCTTTAAAGGTGCAATGACAGATCTTTGCGGGGGGGCGTGACAGATTATATTATAGTGCATGTTTGCCCGTGCCAGGTTTGGATTTAATGGTGACGTTATTTTTTCAGTAGCTTATTTTTAAATTGGTCATTATTAGTTATTTATGCGTTCATGACGGTGTTCACGGCCGTGAACGTGAACACTTCTCACGCCATTTACTAACAATTGCCATGGGTAACAATAGTGAAGCATCTAATCGCCGACTTGCAATTTCAATATGCAAAGTTTAATAATAGATCCTTCACTATCGTTCAGGATGACAAATTAGTTTAACCAGATCTACTCTACTCCCCTCACATTCATTTTTAAAGTATATATCGCTTTAGATGCAGTAATAAATAACATATCCCTGTTCTTCCCTCCAAAACATACATTGGCGCTCCAGGGTTCGGGGATATCGATATGGCCTATTTGCTGGCCTTTAGGGTTGTAAATGGTAATGCCCTTACCTGCCAGATAAAGGTTTCCGCGTTCATCAAGCGTTATACCATCGGCGCCTTGCTGCACAAATACCTGCCTGTCATCAAGGGTGCCATCGGTATCTATGTTAAATTTGTATATTTTATTATCACCAATATCAGCAACGTACAGGTAATTGCCATCCGGCGTACCTACAATGCCGTTTGGTTTTTT
>NZ_JAQBOI010000069.1 GCF_028288105.1 Mucilaginibacter sp.
ATAGGTAATTTAGGTATTTGTTTACTCCGCTTGATTTCTTAGTTTTATAGCGCACACAATAAGCAGTATGGTTAAATTATTTGTTGGTGGTTTTCCGCTGGATATGACAGAATTGGAACTCGTTCAGCTTATCGCGCTTCATGGAGATGTTAGCACGATCAAGATCGTTCGTGATAAAAAAACACGGGTATGCAAAGGGTATGCCTTTGTGGAAATGACAGACAGGAAAGGTGCCGAACAGGTAATAGAAATGCTGGATGGTACCCCTTTGGGTGACCGGAAATTAAGCATCAGTATTAAAGAAGATGAACCGGCAGTAGTTAAACCTGCCAACCTCAATATAAGGCGTTACGATGCACCTGTTAAAGCCAAACGGCCGAGACGCCAGTAATGTGTTGTTAATTTAAATTTAAACTTCCATAACGAGCTTTATCTCGCCATTTTCCTTAATCTTTACATCTGTCTTTGTAGGAACTTTAACCCGAAAGTATTACTCCACTTTTATAAAGATACATTGATCTCTTCCTGCTTTGCATAAAGAGATAAAGAGATTGAAGTATTCGACCTTGATATTCACATTTCAATAGTTGTATAGGCCTACTTGGCAAATATTAGTTTCAATATAGCCAATAAGGACGTAAATTTAGGGTAACAAATCAATGCATTTACCAAAACATACAAAATGGAAACAACAAACAGCACATCTTCTGCAGGGGTAGTTAACTATGCAGAAGATACACACCTGGACAAAGGAACCAAAGAGTTTTTAAAGGCACTAAACTCGGGCGGTGGGGCACCATTGGAGACGCTCGCAAAAGAAGATGCCAGGCAGGTATTAGTTGGCGCACAGGCCTCTATTAAGGTCGATCTTTCAGGTGTCGAAGTTTCAGAAAAAACAATCACCGAAGATGGACAATCTGTAAAGCTAACTATTGTACGCCCGGAAAGTGTAAGCGAAGTATTACCCGTGTTTATTTTTATACATGGTGGTGGCTGGATATTGGGCGACTATCCAACCCATGAGCGTTTAGTACGCGATCTGGTGGTAGCCTCTGGCGCGGTAGCTGTTTTTGTAAATTATACACCATCGCCAGAAGCACAATATCCTGTAGCTATTAACCAAATTTATGCGGCTACAAAATGGGTTGCCAAAAATGGAGCAGAAATCAATGTGGACGGCAGCAGGCTGGCTGTTGTGGGCAATAGCGTTGGCGGAAATATGACCGCGGTAACCTGTCTTCAGGCAAAAGCCAAGAACGGCCCTAAGATTAGTCTGCAGGTGATGATGTGGCCGGTTACAGATGCAGGTAGAGATACTGAATCTTATCATTTATATGCGCAGGATAGATTTTTAACAGCCCCGTTGATGAACTGGATGTTTGATCAGTATACCACCGATCCGGATGAACGGAAGCTAATAACCGTATCTCCATTGCAAGCAAGCATAGCCGAACTCAAAGACTTGCCACCGGCGCTAATTCAGGTTGCCGAAAACGATATACTGAGAGATCAGGGTGAAGCTTATGGACGTAAGCTGAATGAAGCAGGGGTTACCGTAACAACTGTTCGCTATAACGGAATGATCCATGACTTTGGATTGTTAAATGCCCTGGCAACACTTCCAAGTGTTAAATCGCTTATTGTTCAGGCCGGCGCAGAATTGAAAAAACACTTATTCATTTAATCATACTTATCGCAATATTTAAATCATGAAAACTAACATCGGAATTAAAGAGGAAGACCGGAAAGCTGTTGCAGACCAATTAGCCAAGTTACTAGCAGACGAATTTGTATTATATACCAAAACCAGAAATGCACACTGGAATATTGAAGGCCCTGATTTTCATGCTATGCATATCTTTTTCGAAAGCCAGTATGAGCAACTGGATGAGGTGATGGACAGTGTTGCAGAGCGTATCCGCAAGTTAGGCCATTATGCACCAGGTACTTTAACCCAACTATTGCAGCTTACCCATCTTACCGAAAAAAACGATAGTAAAAATGATAGCCCGGGCTTTTTGAAAGAGTTATTGGAAGATCATGAAAGTATCATTGAATTTATTAGAGGTAATATAAATACGATAGCGGATAAGTATAACGATGCCGGCACCAGCGACTTTATTACAGGACTAATGGAAACTCACGAAGGTATGGCCTGGATGATCAGAGCTCACTTCAGATAATTTATCAGCAGGTATTAAAGTTGCATTTATAGAAATCAAATGCTTCCTGAAGGGAATAAAAACATTAATATACTGCGTTAAATATGATGATCGTAAATGCTAAAAGGACAATATATTTATATTGTCCTTTTAGCATTTATTAATTGGAGATCCCTTGATTTTATATTGAGTTCACAACACTATCGTTAACCAGATTATTATTCAATAATAGGCGTATTAACTGTACAAATGTGATAAAAAGTGTGTGTTTATACAGATTGGTACACAAAATGTAAAAAGAGTTATTTTGATGACTTTTATGATTTAAGTTTACTAAAGATTTCATTTCAAGGAAATCATTTCCAATCAAAATACTTCAAAATGGTCAGATGGCTGAGAGGAAGGCAAAGGCCCGCAAGTCCTTGTACAGTGGTTCGAATCCACTTCTGACCTCAATAAACGATGCGGAAAATGGTGATAGGCGGAACTCATTAGAGGTTCCGCCTTTTTTGTATGTAAGCTAATCTTAATTATGTCTATATACGCAATTAATGCTATTGGAATCTTAATCCAGGCTTGTTAAGCTGGTTAAAAACAGAAGGCTTCTTTCTTCACGCTGTTTTAATTTTGCAAATAATTCAGCCTTTTCAGGCATCATTAGTGTTTCAGCATAAAAGCTTAATTTCTCGTAACTTTTTATTTTGAAATCAATTATCTTTCTCATCCAGATACAAAACCAAGCTTTTTCTTCGGCTTCAGGGCAGTGCAATAGGGAGTTATTAAAATCTGTGGTTAATTTTTCAAAAGCAGTATTTATATACAACTCTTTATCTAAATATTCATCTCTGAAATAAACCTCAAGATGGAGAATGTTTTGGTTGGTATGATGATAATATTTAAGTATAACGATTTTAAGGTCTAATGAATGAACCTCATTTACCCATTCAAATAATAATAATTTTAACTGCATCTCTGCACTTATTATTTCTCCCGAATTTTTGTCTAACATTGTGAGAAAAGTGCTTTTAAAATTACTTTTATTTGTCATGTACAGGCCAAATTAATTGCTTTAGCACTAATTAGGGCAGTTAGTAGTTATATTTAATTATGATCTTAATCATAAAAAGGAAATTAAATAGTTTGAATCCAGATTAAGGTTGTACTTATATGTCAGTATTGAATAAACAGAAGACTCTGACAATTGATTCCCATCTATATCTTGTATAACAGGATCAATGATTTTTAACTGAATAGTTCTAACTAATAAATTTGCCTGTAATGGGCTTAACGTGTTTTTCCTCCAGTATGGGTTAATAATACTAACGCTGCCGGTAACGGTTTCATTACCTACCCTACGTGTAAGTATAGCACTTGTTTTGAAACCAACGTTTGAGCCTTTGTCCATAGGGTAATTGATTTGAAAGCTCACTGTTTTATTAGGGCCGCCAAATAAGCTTCTAAAACCAATTAATATACCTGCCCCTGTATTATATTCAGTTTTAGGGCTGTTAATAACAACATTTTTTAATTCATCAGTAAATGTCTCTGCTTCAAAGTCGATACCAGCTGAGGGAGGGGTGCCGTCGCTATACCCGGCATATGGTGCTTCTAAAAGCAGTCCATCAACACAGGTTACAGAAATACCATTTCTGCGGTTGTTTTTGCAATAGGCATTATAAATTTTAATGTTTTTATTAGTGATCCTATCTTTTGCTGCCAAATAAATGCCATCTCCCCAGCAATTACTAACACGTGGCCCGTTTATAGTAACATTGTAAGCCCCATATAAGCCTATCCCTTGTCCCCATTCGCCCCCATTATCCCCAATATGGTTATATCTTTCTCCAACAAGTACCGGGTTGTTTAAAGTAATATTTCCTGCATTTGAAATTCTTAGTATGCTGTAGTTACCGCTTGCCGTAGGCTTTAGTAGTAGCTGAGAGCCAGTCATAAATGTAATTGTTTTGTTAGACCCTATGGTTAGTCCTCTATCATTAACCATGATGGGAAATGCTGGAAAAACTAAATTAGAATTTTTGTTTATGGCATCCTGCAAATAAGTAGTATAGTCTTTAGATCCATCTTTTACATAGTTTTTTGGAAGCGCATTGGTTACATCATAGGCTGTAACCGGGATAGCGGTTGCACTAAATTTTTTATTAAGAAAAGGATTCTTTGCAGCGTCGTATTTGTCAACCGCGAAGTTATCTGCATTTTCTTTTTTGCATCCCTGATATACAATGGTTTGCGTAAGTAAAATTGGTATCACCAATAATTGCTTAATTCTAAAAGTAAAGTTTTTTGCTTTCATAGGGCTCAAAATTACAAGCTTATATAATTGGGCTGGTAAGCAATTTTAGGCACACTAATGTGCAATTATTTGATCAGGCTGAATATCATTATATAGTTTAACTTGAGCCCTATTATGTTCAAAAATTGTATAACGTTTAGAAAACTTATTACAGAAGATAGGTATAATTTTGTGATGATTATTTATTATTTAACATAATCATGAAAAAGGTGCTTGTAATTGACGATGACCCAATCTATCACCGTATTATGCAACTTATGCTTAGTAAGTATCAATTGTTTGAAACCAGCTTCTATTTTAACGCAACCGAAGTACTGGATTATCTTAAAAAAAACAAAAATATAGTTAACAACCTTCCAGATGTTATAATTTGTGACCTTTCTATGCCAAAAATGACGGGTTGGAAATTTTTAGAAATGTTAAAACAAATATACCCGTTGTTGAGTAAAAAAATTATTATTTATATTATTTCATCTTCTATAGATCCCCATGATTTAGCTTGTTCAAAAGAATATGAATTTGTAAAAGCGTATTTTATTAAACCTGTTACCCGGGAAATATTGATGGAAATAGCACAAACTCCTGATTAATGAATTTTATTTTTAAAATTGGCGGGCTACCATTTAATATAGCTATTAAACTGTTTTGTATATTCAATGTACCTTACAATTATATTGAACACTCCACTGTTGATAGCGTATATGAGGTAATTAACAGCTTGCCAAAAAACTATGTGCGCGATGGTAGTGTAGATTACACCTCAGCACTGCAAGTTGCCATATCCGAGCACCAAAATTTACTTTTTCCTTCTTTTCCACTATTGGTGAATGATAACGGGTTGCTCATTGGCTCAAACAAAACACTTACCTTTTTACCAGGTAGTGAGATAAGGCTAAAAGGATCTGATAAAAAAAGGTACAATATCATTAAAATTGAAAGGGCAGTAAATGTTACTATAAATGGCTTATTTATAAAAGGAGATCGATATACACATCAGGGTACCAAGGGTGAGTGGGGAATGGGTTTAGGCATTTATTCGTCCAGCAATATTACTTTAAATAATATAAAAATAGTTGATTGCTGGGGAGATGGGATCTATCTGGGAAATGCCGGAGGCAATGGCCCGCCGAATTATAATGTTTTAATAAAACGGCCTGAAATAAGTAACTGCCGAAGAGATGGGATCTCAATAATTACTGCCAGGCGTTTAACAATAATATCGCCGCACGTTACCGGCACTAATGGTACTTTGCCTATGAGTGGTATTAATTTTGAACCAAACAACCCAATGGATGAACTTCAACAAATTAATGTAATAGATGCATCTACCGAAGACAACATTGGGTCGGGTATTTCTATAGGGATAAAAAATTTATATGGTATGTCATCTAAAAACATAGACATAGCCATTATTCGCCACACGGATAAAGGATCTGGTATTGCCCTTAAAATTCATAATTACCTAAGCAAACGAAAGCTGGCTGAGACAATTACCGGAAATATTACCATTACAAACCCTGTGTGGACAAAAAATTCAAACTGCGCCATGCGGGCAATCCTATACGACCCCAATTTAAAACTATTTATAAGCACGCCAAGAGTAACAGATTTGCAGGGAAATAGCTTAACGCGTAGTGCAATATTTGATCGTCTCACAGCAGCTCCAAACGTGAATAAAGAAGCACAAATTAATGTTAGATTTTAATTATTATTTCTAATAATTATTAAAGTAATAAATAACATATTATTATTTTCAGCATGGCTGTTTTACACTTTTTTTGTGTAGGTAATTGTAATGCTTAGTGTGTTTAACTTATTCTGTTTTATTCTTTTTAAAGTTTTTTGTTTGTTAAATAGATGTGAAATAAAGTCTTTTCGCGTTGTATAACAGTGCTTTATAGTTAAATACCACTTGTTTTATTTTCGTTTGATTTTTTTTATACACGAAAGTGTGATAAAAAGTGTATCGGATGCACGACTTGTTATACAATCATGTAAAGGGTGTTTTACCTTGTATATTTAATATATAAGTTTGTTTCAACATAAAGAAATAGACAATAATATGAGCACAAAACTTACAAAATTGAACAGGTTTATCTGGGTTATTCTGTGTCTCCCTTTGGTAGCAGGATCATGCAGTTCCAACCGAAATTTGGTGTATTTCAGCGATATGCAGAATAGCACCAAGTACACCAAAAATGTGACCAAACTATTGGAAGATAGTCAACCCAAAATACAGCCTAACGATTTGCTCAATATTAGAGTTAATACTATAAGCGCAGAGTCTAACACCTTGTTTAACAATATAAGTTATACAAATAGCAATAATTATGATCTTATAAAATCTGGTTATAGGGTAGATAGGGCAGGCGATATAAGTTTCCCTGTTTTAGGCCAGGTTAAAGTGGGAGGGCTATCAATAGATGAGGCCAAAATTAAATTAGTTAAAATTTTAAGTGATTACACTAAAAACCCGGTTGTAAACCTCGACTTTATCAACTTCAAAGTTACCGTAATTGGCGAAGTGCTGCGGCCTGGTACTTACACAGTAACTGATGAAAGTATAACCCTATTAGGCGCGCTCGGGTTAGCCGGTGATATGACGCCATATGCTAAAAGAAATAATGTATTAATTGTTAGGGAAAATAATGGAATAAGAACAACGGAAAGAATAAACCTAAATAGTAGTGAAATTTTCGAATCTAAATATTATTACCTGAAACAAAACGATATAATATATGTAGAGCCGGATAAGGCAAAAGTACTTCAAACAGATCAAAACAATCGTTTTATACCAATAATTGCAGCTTCTATGTCTGTTATTGCAGTTGTTGTAAGCATATTGTTAAGAAACTAAAAAGAATCATTAAGTATAAAACCTAACTGTAAGAAATGAAAAATTTGTCAAAATATCTTAAACACTGGTATTACTTTTTAATAAGTATCCTATTCTTTATCGGCTTAGCTGTATTGTATATAATGTATGCTACGCCCGTTTACAAGGTAACTGCAACTATATTAATTCAGGATGATAAAAAAGGCGATGGGTTGCTTAAACAAACTGCTTTTAGTGATCTGAATATGTTTCATACAGTTAAAAATGTTGATAATGAGATCCAACTGTTAAAGTCATATAACTTATTAGAAAGAGTTTTTAAGCAATTGTCATTAGATAGCCGTTATTATACCGATGGGACGTTTAGAGAAAAAGAAATATACGGACGCGACGTGCCGGTTAAAGTAGCTATAAGTAAACTATATAATGGAGCTTACGACACTGAACCAAAAATTGTTATTTTAGATGATAGTACATTTACATACATTGCAGATAAAGGCGAAAGAGCGGTAACATACAGCTTCGGCCAACTGATCCGCGAACCACAATATGAGTGCAGGGTATTAAAAACCTCAACTTTTAAACTAACCAATAAACCAATTTATTTTAAGTTTAATAATTTAAAATCAATGGCCCGGGCATATGCCAATGGCAGGTTGGAAATAGCACCGGTAATAAAAGATGCGAATACTATTTCTTTAGGTGTAAATGATGCAATATCTCAACGGGGGATAGATATACTTAATACACTAATAACAGCCTATAATCAAAATAATGTAGAAAGCAAAAGTAAGCTTGCCCTGGCCACAATCCAATTTATTGATGATCGTATTAAGTATTTAGGTAAAGATTTGTCTGCAGTAGAACAGAATGTTGCCCAATACAAACAAAATAATATGGTTACAGATGTAAATGCCGATGCCCAGGTTAATTTGCACAGAGCCGATGATTATAGTTCCGAATTAGGGAAGATAGACCTTCAGTTAAAAATGCTTGATGCTACTGAATCTTACTTTGATCAATCAGTAAACCAATCTACTTTAGTTCCTAGCACATTGGCCATTCAGGATGGAACGTTGTCAGCGCTTATTAATAGATATAATAGCCTACAGCTCGATTATCAGAATTTATTGGGTGTAAATGAACCAAATAACCCACTGGTAATTAATGCAAAACAGCAATTAATTAACCTAAAACAAAGCATACAGGAAAACCTGCGGAATATTAAAAAAGGCTTGCAGCTAAGCTATAATAATTTGGCCTCAAATACTGCCCGGTTTGAATCAAAGGTTAAAACAGTGCCTACAATTGAGCGGGAATTATTACAGCGTAACAGGCAGCAGGATGTTAAAGAAAGTTTGTTTGCTTACCTGGTGCAAAAACGCGAAGAAACGGCGCTTTCATTAACTGCAGCACAAACAGATGCACAGGTAATAAACAGCCCAAATACAGGCGATGGCCCAGATAGCCCGAAAAAGCCGCTGATACTCCTATACTCCTTTATTTTAGGACTAATAGTCCCTGCTTTTATCATACAGGGTAAAGATCATTTAAATAAGAAAGTACAGCACGTAAGCGAATTAAAACTTTTGCCAAGTGTACGCATATTGGGAGAGCTAAGCCATTCTAAAGATAAAATGAGTTTGGTAGTGAAGAAAGGTAGTCGTACAAATATATCTGAGCTGTTTAAATACATCAGGGTAAATTTAAACTGTGATGCTACAAATGGCGCCAGCAGAGTGCTGATGGTAACTTCAAGCATGCAAGGGGAAGGTAAAACCTTTGTTAGCTTAAATCTTGGTGCAACATTAGCCCTTACAGATAAAAATGTTGTGCTCCTTGAGTTTGATTTGAGGAAGCCAGACTTATTAAAAAGATTGAAAATAGACAGCCAGCCCGGAATAACAGACTATTTAAGTTCAGAGGATACAAATTTGTCTGATATTATTACTCCATCAGGAGTAGCAGCCAACTTGTGGGTAATTGGAAGTGGGAAACTGCCGCAAGATCCGTCAGAAGAATTGCTTAATCCTAAGTTAGACCAGCTTTTTGAAGCGCTGAAAAAGAAGTTTGATTATATCATTATAGATACGTCGCCGGTTGGCCTTGTTGCTGATGCCTTTAGTTTTGAGAGGCATGTAGACGCTACGCTTTACGTGGTGAGATATAATTATACCAATAAGATGTACTTGAATACTATTGAAGACATTTTTAAAAATAGTAAGCTCACCAACCCCATGATTGTTTTAAACGATGCACGGCCCGAAAATTTAGAAAATTACGGATATGCAAGTACTGATTACGTTTATTCAGAATAATATTATTCAGGATAATATATTGTAAAGAATGTCCCTTTGATGGCCAGAGTAAAACTGGCCTGTTATTGCCACTACACCAAAGAATAAGCCGATCCTAAAACAGAAAGCCTGGTAATTAATATCCCCGCTTACTGTGTACCCGCAAAAAGAAGGCTTTTGACCTTCAAAAAAGGTAAGAAGGCATCTTTAGCCTTCAAAAAAAAATAAAAGTTGGCTAATCGGTATGTAACCGAGATGGCGAAGCCATACACCACCATTATACCTAAACTAAAAAAACAATTTTTTAGTATCCGTCCAAGAATTTTCTTAAACAAAAAATATTATGGAATTGGTTTACATCACAAAAAAAAACTTATCAAGGCGCTGGTTGGTCATCTATACACGCCCGAGATGGGAGAAAAAAGTAAGTCAGCTATTAGAAACACAGGGTATAATATCTTATTGCCCGGTAAGAAAGATAGAGAATCAATGGGCTGATCGAAAGAAAATAGTGGAGATCCCGCTATTTGCCTCTTATGTATTTACAAAGGTAAACGCCCTTGAAGAAAGCAAAGTAAGGCAAACCCTGGGTGTTATAAATTTTATATACTATCAGGGCAAACCGGCAGAAGTTCAGGATAAAGTGATTGAAGATATTCGTCACTTCTTAAGTATTTGCCCGGATATGGAGGTTGTTAGCCTTAATAACCTATCTGTTGGGGATAAAGTTCGGATAAAAAATGGCGCCTTTAATAACCACGAAGGTGAGATAATACAAATTCAAGGTAAGCATGTACTAATGATGCTGGATAACCTTGGTTGTTATTTAGTAGCCAGGGTACCGGTTAATAATATCATTATCGCTTAACTAAACTTTTATGAATAATCAGATTATTGATAACCCTAAAATAGCAATTATAGGATTGGGGTATGTTGGCCTTCCATTAGCTGTAGAATTTGCAAAACAATATAAAGTTTTTGGGATGGACACCAGCGCAATGCGGATAAATGATCTTAAAGATTACTGCGACCGTACATTAGAAATTACTCGTGAAGAATTGCAGGATGTAATCACTTTTGACTGTACCACCACAAGGGGTTTATATCTTACCACCCAAATGGAACAGACAAGAAGCTGTTCTGTATTTATAATAACAGTACCAACACCAGTTGATAAGAACAACCGCCCTGATTTAACTCCGCTTTTTAGAGCGAGTGGCATGGTTGGCAAAATGTTAAAAAAAGGTGATATAGTTATTTATGAGTCAACAGTATATCCCGGGGTAACAGAGCAAGAATGTGTGCCTGTGCTTGAAAAACACTCCGGATTAAAATTTAATATTGATTTTTTTGCAGGATACTCCCCTGAGCGTATCAATCCAGGCGATAAAGAACATACTGTTTCCCTTATCAAAAAGGTTACATCGGGATCTACCGAAGAAACCGCTGAACGTGTGGACAGTTTATACAGATCTATTATTAAAGCAGGAACCCACAAGGCCTCATCTATAAAAGTGGCTGAAGCTGCAAAAGTAATTGAAAATGCTCAGCGGGACATAAATATTGCCTTTGTGAATGAATTAGCCAAGATTTTTAACAGGCTAAATATTAGTACAAGCGAAGTTTTGGCAGCTGCCGGTACTAAATGGAATTTCTTACAATTTAAACCAGGCTTAGTAGGAGGCCACTGTATAGGAGTAGATCCTTATTACCTGGCACAAAAAGCACAAGAGGTTGGATACCACCCCGAAATAATTTTAGCCGGCAGAAGATTAAATGATGGCATGGGCAGTTACGTAGCTGATGAGTTGATAAAATTTATGCTGCTTAAGGGGATACAGGTAAAAGACAGTAAAATATTGATAATGGGTTTCACTTTTAAAGAAGACTGCCCTGATACACGTAATACAAAGGTTATTGATATTGTTACCAGGCTTAAAGGTTATCAAGCCAAAGTGTTTATTCAAGACCCCTGGGTTAACGTTCAAAAAGTGCAGGACGAATACGGAATTGTGTTTGACAATAACGATGGTAAAGCTCAAAAATATGATGCTATTATTATGGCTGTTGCTCATAAAGCCTTTAAAGAAATCAATATTAAGCCACTGCTTAAAAAGCATACCGTTGTGTATGATCTTAAGGCAACCCTGCCAGACAATGTGGTGAATTTTCGTTTGTAACCTTTAACTTAACAAAACAATATGACCAATTACAATTTGCCTTATCACGGTGATAAGGAACTATCTAACTATTCATTTTTAGTAACAGGAGGCGCAGGGTTTATCGGAACAAATCTGGTTGAGTACCTTTTAAAGTACGGAGCTGGTCATGTTCGTGTGCTGGATAACTTTTCGACAGGCCTTAGAGAAAATATAGACAGATTTTTCCTGCATAATAATTTCGAACTAATAGAAGGTGACATAAGAGATTATGACACCTGTAAAATGGCTGTTAAGGGAATGGATTTTGTGTTACATCAGGCCGCTCTGGGCTCGGTACCAAGGTCAATAACAGATCCGGTAACAACTAATGAAGTTAACATCTCTGGGTTTTTAAATGTAATGCTTGCATCAAGTAAAGAAAACATAAAAAGAGTTGTTTATGCCGCTTCTTCATCAACTTATGGTGATAGTGCCGAATTACCTAAGGTTGAAGAGCGTATTGGCAAGCCATTATCGCCATATGCTATCACAAAGTACGTTAACGAACTTTATGCAAGTGTATTTGCAGATGTTTTTAATTTAGAAACTATTGGCCTGCGTTATTTTAATGTATTTGGTAAACGGCAAACACCAGAGGGCGCTTATGCTGCAGTAATTCCAAAATTTGTAAAGCAACTCATGAATTATGAAAGCCCGGTTATTAATGGCGATGGCAGCACATCCCGCGATTTTACCTATATTGATAATGTAGTACAAATGAATATTAAAGCCGCTTTAACAGATGACTTAATAGCTGTTAACCAGGTATATAATGTGGCAGTTGGCGAACGTACAACATTAAATGAATTAATACACCTGCTAAAAAAATATCTGACAGAAATTGATCCTCAAATTCAAAATGTACAAATTAAGTATGGGCCAGAAAGACCGGGTGATATAGCGCATTCACTTGCGAGCATAGATAAAGCAGTAAGGCTATTAGACTATCAGCCGCATTATAACATCGCACAAGGTCTTCAGGAAGCTATCCATTGGTATGCAAGAGAACAACAGGCCTCCTGACCGGCAATTACAGCGCGAAGGTGTAAATGCCTTTAAATGGGCGCTGGTTGACAAGTTCGGATCACAAGTTATTGTGTTGATGAATACACTGGTGTTGGCCAGGCTGCTTGATCCGCATGATTTTGGACTTATCAGTGTACTTTATATCTTCATGTCCATTTCCAGTGCCTTTGTAGATAGTGGAATGGGAGGAGGATTGGTTAGGAAACAGGATCTGACCAATACAGATTGTAATACCTTTTTCTTATTTAACATTTTCACCGGGTTATTCTTTTATTGCTTACTGTTTTTCTTAGCACCGGTTATCGCCAATTTTTATCACGAACCAACGCTTATTATGCTGCTTAGAATACTGAGCATAACTGTATTGGTTAATGCAGTAAGTTTAATTCATAAAAGTTTACTGGTTAAAAATTTAAGATATAAACTGGTTACAAGAGCATCGTTCCTGGCAGCTATATTAAGTACTATAATTGCCTTAATATTGGCTTGGAAAGGGTTTGGGGTATGGTCGTTACTAACACTGCAAGTATCTCAATCTGTATTTTACATGCTTTTATTATGGAAATTTTCTGGGTGGCTCCCAGGCCTTAAATTCTCCTGGGCGTCGTTTAAAGAACTATATGGATTTGGATTTGGTTTATTTTTAACGGCATTAGTGAACATTATATATGCCAATATTTATCAACCGCTTATAGGTAAGTTTTTCTCTCTTGCATATTCGGGGTACTTTTACCAGGCTAAAAGGTTATATGAAGTGCCGGTATTATCTATTTCTTCAGTAGTTGACTCTGTTACCTACCCTATATTGGTTAGATATCAAAACAATAGGGAAGAACTGGTTGAGAATTACCGGAAGATTGTACGTTTGTTATTATTTGTATCAATCCCAATTATTATAACAATAGGCTTTTTGGCCCATCCCCTGGTGTTAGTATTGCTTGGCAAAAAGTGGTTGTTCTCTGCAGATCTGCTACAGATATTGAGTTTTTCGGGCATATTTCTTATCCTGGAAACTATTAACGGTAGCCTGATGAAAGTTGAAGGCCGCACCAAACTGATATTTAAACTGGAAGTGCTTAAAAAAATCATTATCACCATTAACATTATTATTTTTTGTCAGTTCGGGATCAAAACACTGGTTTACGGCATAGTTATAAATTCTTTTATATCATTTGTGATCAATCAGTATTTCACCAGCATCAGAATCGCCAGTTATAAAAAACTATTTACCTTATTTATAATGGGTTCAATAATGGCAGTTGTGATACTGAATCTTACAAGGGTAATACTCAATCCATATTTTGCCATATTATTGGGAGGCATAAGCGGCGTTTTAACCTATTTAACAGCAAGTTATTTATTAAAATTTCCGGAACTAAGGTGGATCTTCATGATCATAACCAATAAAATTAAAACTGTTTCTTAGCTATTTTTTACTGTAACATTCACTAAATAAAATGATTAAAAAAGGAATAATATTGTTTTTGATACTGATGTATCAATATACATTGATGGCAGATATCTTCCTTAATTCTTATTTTAAATTGCCAACTCCGCTTTTATTTGGCGTCCCGCTGATCTTATTTTTTGCAGTGAAGAAATATTATACGGTTGAGTTTGGCTGGGAAACCTTCTTTTTTTTAGCCGCTAATTTACTTTACTATGCTGTTGGCCAGGGAGATTTTAAGCCATTTATTGTAAACAGTATTACGTTTATTGTATGCATGCTCTACTTTAAATCGTTTATTGGAGATAATAACGCCCGTTTTAAAATAGCTGTATTCTTGTTTTTTATGTTATTAGGAATATCTGTTTGCATAATGCTGGTTAACCATTTATTCCCTCAACGTGTAGATAGCTTACGAGCAACGCTATTAGGATCGCCGGTAACCCAGAGCCCTACCGGAATAAGTACAACAATATTTACTTTCGGCTATCAGTTAGCTGCATTTACCAGTTTTACTATAGTTGCTGCATTTTTATGGAAGAGAAGCATGTTTTTGCCTGTAGCTGCGTTGCTTGCCTGCCTTGTAGCAGCTTGGTATGGTATGCAAAGGTCAGCACTAATTGCTTTCGGTATGTCTGTAATAGGGTTTACCTTATTTTATTATAAACAAAGAGCTATTCCTATATTAAGTGCAACGCTCGTTTGTGGTTTACTCTTCTTTTTATTGGTGCTTAAACCATACGCAAGTACTGGCGATAATATTTTAGATAAAACAAACCGAAATACCGAAAATGGAGAAAACAGATCAGAGCTTTTTATTGAGAATTTAAAAATATACTCGGAATATCCCTTTGGGTTAGTGTTTTATGGCAAGCAATGGAAAGACGCTATAATTGGGAGTTCTGTTTTTTCAAGCGGTATTACATCTCACAATGCTTATTTAATGTTTTTTACTTATCTGGGGCCTTTTGTAGGTATTACTTTGCTACTTGGGTTATATTATCCGGCTTATAAAGCATTTAAATTTGCTGCATTTAATATACGAAAACCGCAACACAAGTTATTTGTGGCCCTATGTTTTTCACTATTGGCTATCTCTATCAATTCACTGTTCCATAATGCCTGGTTAGTAAATGCAAACGGCCCCACTGTGTTTTTATATGTTGCCATTTTGCACAAGTATGATTTAAATACAGCTGTATGAAAAAAAAGGTTTTTTTCATAGTTAGCTCTTTAGTTGCAGGCGGATCAGAGCGGGTTTTTTGGCTATTAAGCCAGGCTTTTGATAGGGATAAATATGATGTGAGCCTGGTTATTTTGAATGGTGTTAATCCACATCTTTCAACAAACCTGCAAATAAGGATCATTGATTTAAATACTATTAAAGCATCCCGGTCATTTTTAAAATTGTATAAGTTTATAAAAAAGGAAAAGCCATATGCTATTTTTTGCACAGCAGCACATATAAATTTATTAGTATCCCTTGTTTCCTTTTTCGTTAATGTTCCCGTTCTAATTGCAAGAGAATCTAATATTTTCCACCAGATGTTAACCATTGGAGATCGTAGTTCAAAGATGTGGGAACTGCTGATAAATATTTTTTACAGAAGGTTTAAGGTGGTTATTTGCCAGTCAGACGAAATGCAAAAATCGTTTATCAGCAATTTTGGGATAAAAGAGAATAAACTCACCATAATTCCAAACCCGGTAATAATACCTTTAAATATTGATGAGCCTGCAGACAAGGGATCATATAAGAAAATTTTAATTGTAGCCAGGTTGGTTCCCGAAAAAGGTCATCATCGCCTGCTTGAAATTTTCTCAGAGCTTCCGCCCGATTATCAGTTAACAATTGCCGGTGACGGACCATTAATGGAAACCCTAATCGAAACCGTTAAACAGCTTAATTTGCAGGATAGGGTTTTTATGCTGGGCAGGATCCGCAACGTTACCGAGGTTATTAGTAACCATCATGTTTTTGCACTTACATCATACACTGAAGGATTCCCGAATGCTGCGCTTGAGGCGCTGGCCGTAGGTGTACCTGTAGTAGCGTTTAATGTAGGGGGGATAACTGAATTGGTTCAGCCTGGTTTTAACGGTTACATTGTTGAGCAGGACAGCCCCCGTGTTTTTAGAAACTACCTGATCAAAGCCGCCGAACAACAATGGGATGCAAAGGCCATCCGCGATGATATTGCCCAACGATTTGCAGTAGATAAAATTGCCAACAGATACCAGGAACTGATCAATTTCTAATTCAGGTTATTCATTTAATTTTTAAGTAATGTGTGGAATTTTTGGCAGTACCTTTGAGTATAGCGATACACTGATACATGCAAAATTAGAGCGTATTAAATTTCGCGGCCCAGACAATGTAGCATTTCAAAAGCAAGGTGGTATTACATTAGGCCATACACGGTTATCAATTATTGATTTAGATTACAGATCAAATCAACCTTTTAATTACGCACATTTAAGCATTGTATTTAACGGTGAGATATATAACTATCAATACCTTAAAAATAAACTAATAAAAGAAGGATATAATTTTACTACGCTATCAGATACAGAGGTAATTTGTGCTGCTTATTTAGCCTACGGTACAAACTGCGTTAATCATTTTAACGGCATGTTCTCATTCGTTATTTATGATGTAATAAGCAACACATTTTTTGGTGCCCGAGATCGCTTAGGTAAAAAACCTTTTTATTATTACAATGATCACTCGGGCTTTGAATTTGCCAGCCAGCCATCTGTAATAGCCGAAGGTAAAAAGCTCAGCATTGACCCGGCAGCAATTAATGCATTTCATTTTTGGAACTGTATTCCCGACTCAACTTGTATTTATAAAGGAGTAAAAAAATTACCAGCTGGTTGTTATTTCATTTATAAGATAGAAAATCAAGATCTTAAGATCACACGATATTGGAACATTGACTACAAGCGGAGTGAAAAGTTTACCGGATCATACAACGATGCGGTAGATAAGCTTCAGGATATTTTAGAAGACGCTGTAAAAATAAGGATGAATGCAGACGTTCCATTAGGCGTATTTCTTTCATCCGGTATTGATTCATCATTAATAGCGGCTATTGCGGCCTCTCACCATAACTCGGTTAAAACGTTTAATGTACGGTTTGATGAAAAGGGATTTGATGAAAGTGTAGCATCCCAAAAAATAGCTGCTTGCATAGGTACAAATCATCATACAATAGATTGTACCTATCAGGAAGGAATACAAATGATAGAGGGCTTTTCTAAATACTACGATGAGCCGTTTGCAGATTCAAGCGCCTTACCAGGTATGCTATTGGCTTCACACACCAAGCCATACGTTACCGTAGCCTTAACTGGCGATGGTGGAGACGAAAGCTTTTTAGGGTATAGCCGTTACGGCTGGATGAGAAAAATACAGCCATTTTACAATTGCCCATTAGTGCTTCGTAAGGCAATAGGCTGGTTACTAAGTCTTTCGCCTAATTACAGGCACAAGTTGTTAGCGATGGGGGTGGTGCAAAAGGACTTAGCCCAGTTGTACATTAAAATTTGCAGTGGTATGGATCACTCATACATGCTTGATCCTGAACCTGATTTTGCACAGATAGATAGGTTTTGGTTATATAACCGGCATAAGCCTTTATTAGAAAGGATTTCTGATTATGACCTTAAAACATATTTAAATAATGATATAAATACAAAAGTAGACCGTGGCTCTATGGCCTACGCAATAGAAACCCGATCACCTTTAATGGATCATCGCGTTGTTGAATTTGCCCAAAGTTTACCTACATCTTTTAAGATGAATAAGCTGGTTCAAAAGCGTATCCTGAAAGATATCCTGTTTAAAAAGGTTCCTTCCGAATATTATAACCGGCCAAAATCCGGCTTTTCTGTACCGCTTGAAAAATGGTTCAGAAACGAGTTGAAAGAATATGTACTTGATACGCTTACCCCACAAAAATTAACCAACATACCTGGCATAAACATTAGCGCAACTATGCAAATGATAGAAGATCATATGGATGGGAAGTGGAACAGGGCCCCACGCATTTGGAGCTTACTGGTTTTAAGCCAGTGGCTGGAGTCACAAGTGCAGGTTAGCACCCCATCTAATGCCCTGGTATTGTAGCAGATTATTACCAACCCAAACACAATAGCAATGAAGATATTAATTACAGGGTGTGCCGGCTTTATCGGTTTTCATTTAGTGAAGCATTTAGTTAACTGTCCTATTGAAATAATCGGGGTTGATAATATAAATGATTACTATGATGTCAATTTAAAGTACGGCCGCCTGGCAGAACTGGGAATTAAACAGGATAGCATAGTTGCTTCAGCACCCCTGAAAAGCGAATATTATCCCAGCTTTACTTTTATCAAAATAGACCTGATTGATAAAGCCCGGCTTCAGGAAATATTTGCTGATAATTCTTTTGATATTGTGTGTAACCTGGCTGCACAAGCTGGTGTAAGATATAGCTTAACAAATCCACACCTTTATATAGATTCAAATATAACCGGTTTTTTAAATGTGTTAGAAATGAGCCGGTTATATTCAATCAAACACCTTATTTATGCAAGCTCGTCAAGTGTTTATGGGTTAAATAAAGAGATGCCATTTTCTACCACCCACCCAACAAACCATCCGGCTTCTATTTATGCAGCTACCAAAAAAGCAAATGAATTAATGGCGCACTGTTATAGTCATTTATACAATTTGCCAACAACAGGCTTACGTTTTTTTACAGTGTACGGCCCATGGGGAAGGCCAGATATGGCTATGTATCTTTTTACTAAAGCGATAATAGAGAATAAACCCATAAGTGTTTTTAATATGGGAGAGATGAAACGTGATTTTACCTATATAGACGATATTGTAAAGGGGATAGCTAAAATTATTGAAAGCCCATATAATCATAAATATCAATCTGGTGGCGGCAATAATGATGTGCCATCGAGTATATTTAATATTGGTAAAGGGAGCCCCATAAAATTATTAGACTTTGTTGCCGAGATTGAAAAGAATTTAGGTATCACAGCTAAAAAGAAATTTATCCCAATGCAGGATGGTGATGTTGCAGAAACATGGGCAAATGTTGATGAATTATATGAAGCATACAACTATTTGCCTAAAGTTACTATTGAAGAAGGGGTAAAGAACTTTATTAAGTGGTATAAAGAATTTTATACACCGGTAGAATTAGTTAAAGTAAATACATTATAATTTTGTTACCTGTATCTAAACCATTGCTAATTGTATCCCTTTCAAACAGAGCAGGGGGAGCAGAACAGTGTTTGCAAATGATTGCAAATGCTGCCTGTGCTAAGCAACTCTTTTTACTAAAAGCTGAAGTTAATATACTATCAAAATCAGTTCATAGCGAAAGTGATTTTATTAGTAAAAAGTCTTTGATTTTTGGATATATATTTTTAATTTGTAAGCTTGTTAAGTACCGTAAGGGATATGTTATTTTAAGCTCTGCTGTGTATTTGAATGCTTACCTGGGTTTTTTAAAACGAATTGGATTTTTAAGATCAGAGGTTGTAGTAAGGGAATCAACAACAGTTTTTAGCCGGTTTAAGGGGCTTAAAAAACTTAGCTACGTATTGGCATATAAATTAGGGTACCCAGCTATAAAACTTATTATCTGTCAAACAGAGTTTATGCGTGCGCAATTTGTTAAATACAACTCATTTATCCCGGCAAGTAAGGTAATTATATTGGCTAACCCAATGAATTTAAAAGCCATAAAGGGTGATGCATTGAAAGGAGAAATGCCTTTTAACTTTGAGTTTATTTGTGCCGCAGGCAGATTGATTCCTATAAAAGGTTTTTCACTGCTTATTAATGCCTTTAAACCTATAGTTGAAAAAAGAAAAGATCTTAAATTAGTTATTTTGGGAGAAGGCCCCGAAAGGGATAATCTTCAGAAACAAATACATCAACTTGGGCTTGAAGGAAGCGTTATTTTAATGGGGCATGTAGCTAACCCGTATGTTTATTTCAAATACGCAAAGGTTTGTGTAACATCATCGATAGAAGAAGGGTTTCCTAATACGTTATTGCAAATGATGGCGTTGAATACATCAGTGGTTTCAACACTTTGTGCCGGTGGTATAGCAGACATACCGTCAATTTTAAAGGTAGAAACCGGAAATATATATGCCTTACAAAGCGCTATAAGTACCTGTTTAGAGATGCAAAAATCTCAGGATAGGAGACTCCTTGATAGATATTTAGCAGGGCGCGACCCACAAAACTTTGTAAATCAACTCATGAAACAGATCGGGAACTTAAAAAAAGATCTTTATACCCCATCTATTTTCCCTTTAAAAAATACCTTGGATAAAGTATTTAAATAGAGCTTAAAGCTCTAAAGACTAAAACGTAAAGTTTTTTTTAATAATGATATCATACATTCTCATAGCCCTTTTGTATTAAAATTACTTTTTAAACAGGGGTGCGGGGAGGTTTAACTGGCAACATAGCGCAAAAAGCGTGCGTTAAAGGCTTAGTTAAATTAAAAAAGCATGATTCAAACAAAACACAAAAGCCAAGCAACTGTTTTAAAATTCTTATTATTATTAACCTTATTATCCTTTAGCCGATGCAAGAAAGACGAAGTACAAACAACATCAGACCTTGAAAAATCAGAGTTGTCAAATCTGCCGCCAACTCTGGAATCAACCACAGCCGTTTCCTCTACAAGTTACAGATTAGAAAATAGCCTTCCCAGTGGCTATGTTAAAGACGGATCGAGAGATTACACAAGCTACATACAAACAGCAATTAATAAATATGCTGATATTACATTCCCGGCCTTCCCTATAATGGTGAACAACACGGGAATAATTATTCCATCAAATAGAAAAATAAGCTTTTTGACAGGCTCTAAAATTATACAGAAGCCAACATCAGCTACAAACTATAACGCAATCCGGATATATAAAGCAACTAACGTTACTTTAAACAACCCGGTAGTTGTAGGAGATAGATATAAACACTCGGGTTCATCTGGCGAATGGGGCCAGGGGATAACAATTTATGGGTCTTCTAACATTACTTTAAATGGCCCAAATGTAAGTAATTGCTGGGGCGATGGGATCTACTTAGCCTCTACGGATAAAATTACCAATAGAAACATTACCATAAATAATGCATCCTGCACATATAACCGCAGAAACGGCATTTCGATAACCAGTGTTATTGGTTTAGTTTTAGAAGCTCCTTATTGTGCTTATAGCAATGGTGTATCGCCATATTGCGGTATTGATGTAGAGCCGTCATTCTATACAGACGAAATACAGAACGTAGCCATAAACAATGCCAGAACCGAGTATAACCCTGGATACGGTATACAGGCTGGGTTCAGGAACTTATTTGGTGGTCCAAATAAAAGCATTGGATTAAAACTTACAAACCATATTGATAAAAACTCAAAAGTTTCTCTGAAAGTCAGTGCTACACTTACACGACGAGTAGGTAGTGAAACTGTAACAGGTAACGTTGACATTACCAATCCGTACTGGAGAAAAAACTCGCTAACCCCTATACAAACCAACATACTGGTAAAAACAATTAAACTGAATATCACTAACCCTACTGTACAAGATATTAATGGTGTTAATTTAAGTGATGCATCTATTTTGTCATTATTTACTTATAAAACCAATATTAACAGGGAGGCGAATTACGTGATCAAATTTTAATAGTTCATAGTTATAAGCTGTGGCCGGGTCGTCATCATAAACCATGAGACCCGGCCTGGCAGCTTATTAACATCCCGGTCCTCAGTTGGTTAATATTTCATATTATGAAAGATACATTATTACTGCTGATGACACCCAACATGAGCTTACAGAAATGGAAAGCGATTGGTCAATTAAACAGGGAAATTGACATTTATAATTCTTTAATTAAAGCTGCCGGGCTTAAGCTGCTCATATTTAGTTATGGCAGAAATGACCAGCATCTGGTAAAAGATCACCCTGATATACAGGTTTTAACTATACCATCGTGGATACCGGCACGCATGCCTTTCAAATTGCAAAATTTGATATATGAAACCCTGGCCCCATGGTATTATCGTGACTATTTTAAACGTGTTATACTTGCAAAAACCAATCAGTTTGCAGCTGGCCGGTTTGGGCTTATACTAAAGTTTCTATTTGGTATTCCCCTTGTTATAAGAATGGGTTACTATCGTTCCCATTTTCAACCTATCAGCAAAATTAAAAGTATCAGGGAAAAGCTTTTCTTTCGATTTTCCGATAAGCTGATTGTAACCTCATACGCAGCTAAAAAATTCATTAGTGAAACTTACCACATACCCAACAATAAAATATTGTGGATGTGCAACTCTATTGACCTAAGCATATTTAAACCACAACCGGCAGAAAAAGAGTTTGATGTGATTTTTGTTGGGCGACTGGAGAAAATAAAAAACATTAAGCTTCTGTTAAAAACCGTTAACCGGGCTTCCTTAAAAGCTTTGATAATTGGTCGTGGATCACTTGTAAAGGATATGTTTGATTTTGTTATTCATAATGACAAAATCACATGGATGGAAAGCGTTAACAATAGCGATTTGCCTGCCTATTACAACAAAGCCCACGCCTTCCTTATATTATCAGATTATGAGGGTTGCCCTAAAAGCTTACTCGAAGCAATGGCATGCGGCATTCCATGTATAGGCACTAATGTGCCGGGTATCAGAGAGTGTATGGATGACGAACAGAATGGATTACTGGTAGAAAAAAACGCGGACGATATCCAAAAGAAATTACTTTTAATAAAAAACAATCCGTTATTAGCTAAAAAACTAACTGATAATGCAATTAAATGGGTTGGCAGTAATTGCGAACTTGAGGCAAATGTGCGGAAAGAATTTGAACTCTTTAAAGAGGCCATCAACGCTAAATACAAAAATACTCCTTTTAATAGACCTGTTCCCACAAGTAATACACCTGTTACAACCAAGTTCTGAAATATGCAAGTATCTGTAGTGATGTCTGTATTTAATGCCAAACGGTATTTAAATGAGGCAGTAGATTCCATATTGGAACAAACTTTCAAAGAATTTGAATTTATTATTATAGATGATGGATCAACTGATGGTTCAGTCCAAATATTAGAGGATTACGCGCTTATAGATAAAAGAATAATTCTGATAAAAAACGAGCGAAACCTTGGCTTGCCTACCTCTTTAAATAAAGGTATCCTTTTAGCTAAAGGAAAATATATAGCCCGGCAAGATGCTGACGATGTATCTGGAATTTGCCGGCTAAAAAAACAACTCCATTATGCCCAGCTTAATCCAGATATTGATATTATCGGTTCAGATTGTTACATAATTGATTTAAATAGTGAGCTGGTTTGCAAAACTACTCACCACAGCCAAATAACAGACTTTAAATCTACTTTACTCAATCGCCAAGCTATTTTTCCGCACGGCTCTGCGTTAATAAAGCGCGATAAGATTATAGCAGCCGGTTTGTACGATCCCCGATTCTATTACTCGCAAGATGGGGAACTGTGGCTGCGCATGATTAGTAAGGGAAGTAAAATAAAAGTTTTACAAGAACCGCTTTACTACTTCAGAATGTTACCCGTTGTTAATAACAAAAAGAACGAAGGACAAGCGGCATATAATAAAGTTAAACAGCTAATTTACCTGCATAAAGCCGATAACGAAACAATAGATCAGGAAACTATTCGGATAAAAAATAAGTTAGCTGGTTATAATAATATTAACTCTTTGCCAAATTATATGGCCGTATATTGGAAAGGATTAGCTAACACGGCTTATTTTAATCAGAATAATAGTATAGGTATTCCTTATAAATACCTATATAAGGCCTTCCGCGAAAAAAATAATATTAAAGATTATTTAAGCTACTTAAAATTGGTTTTACTATATATATTCCCCGCAAAACCAATAAGATATCTCCTTTCTAAAAGGTAATTATTCAAAAATGTGTTTATAACGAATAGCTTTAGTTATTCGGCAGATTCTCAATCCTCCTTATTTATGGTCAAGATCATGCGCATAACTACTGTGCCTGTTTCACTGTTGGTACTGCTTAAAAATCAGTTACAGTTTATCTCAAAACATTACCAGGTGGTTGCCATATCTTCCGGAGGCGAGCAACTTGACCAGGTAACCCAGGAAACTGCCGTAAGAACTATTGCAGTTAACATGACCAGAAAAGTAACTCCTTTTAAGGATCTGATATCGTTGATGAACTTAATAATACAGATTAGAAAGGAGCGGCCCCTCATTGTGCATACCCATACACCCAAGGCAGGTTTACTTGGCATGATCGCAGCAAAAATAACAGGAGTGCCCATTAGGTTACACACGGTAGCTGGTTTGCCCTTGCTTGAAAAAACAGGGCTAACAAGAAAGGTGTTGAACTTAACAGAAAAGGTTACTTACAGCTGCGCTACAAAAATATATCCAAATTCAACAAAAATGATGGATCTACTTGTAGGGTACCAATATTGCCAAAAAAGCAAGTTACGGGTTATTGGAAAAGGGAGCTCGAATGGAGTTGATACAACCCACTTTGACCCTGAGTTGTTTACCAACGATGATATTAGTAATATACGTACACAACTTGGTTTCCTGGAAAACGATTTTGTTTTCAGCTATATAGGAAGAGTAGTTGCCGATAAAGGCATAAATGAATTAGTAGAGTCGTTTGTAAAAATTAATGAGGTTACTAATTCAACAAAACTCCTTCTGGTGGGTCCGTTTGAAGATGATCTTGATCCTTTACAAATAAAAACACAACAGTTAATAGATAATCATCCATCCATAAAAAGAATAGGTTTTGTAAAAGATGTAAGGCCGTATCTTATAGTTGCAGATGTGTTTGTATTTCCAAGTTACAGGGAAGGTTTTCCAAACGTGTTAATGCAGGCGGGCGCCATGGGTATCCCCTGTATAGCTACAGACATTAATGGCTGCAATGAAATTATAGAACATAATGATAACGGGCTAATTATTCCGGTTAAAGATACAGTAGCGCTATATGATGCTATGCATTTGCTTTACAACGATAGGGCCCTGTTGAAAAGCTTAGCAGAACATAGCCGGCAAAAGATCCGGAATGATTATGAAACGTGCTATGTGATGGATGAGCTACTAAAAGAATACCGTTATCAGATTGAGTTGCACCTGGCTCATCAGTAAAAACTGCAATGTGTTGATGCATTGCTTCCCTAAAATTCCCTTTATGTACCGCGCGGCTTTTAAACGTTTGATTGATGTAATGGCGTCTTTTATACTATTACTTATACTGTGGCCAATTATGTTGCTCGTTTATATACTGCTTTGGCTGGTATATAAAGAAAAGCCATTATTTTATCAGAAAAGAATAGGCTTACATAATAAATCATTTCACCTGATCAAATTCAGGAGTATGACCAGCCAAAAGAACGAAGATGGTGAGTTGTTGCCCGAAAAAATGCGACTAACCCGATTGGGTCTGTTTTTAAGAAAGTCGTCTTTAGATGAATTACCCCAACTATTTAACATACTATCAGGAGATATGAGCCTAATAGGCCCCAGGCCCTTATATGAACGCTATTTGCCTTATTATACAAATGAAGAGCAGGTCAGGCATTCTGTAAGGCCTGGTATATCCGGATGGGCGCAGGTAAACGGGCGCAACGCCATTTCATGGGATACCAAACTTGCTTTGGATGTATTTTATGTTAAGCATTTATCTTTTAAACTGGACTGTTTAATCGCTTATAAAACCATCATTAATATACTTACTGCCAAAAATATCCTTGCCGATGAAACTTCTACCGTTAAGTATTTAGATAAGGAAAGACCATACCAATCAACAAACAATTATTAATAAATCCGTATGGAATACCAGATCATCAATCAGAACCAAAAAGAGGAATGGACGCAGTACATAAAAAAAGCCGTTGCCTTCGATTTGTATCACACCTGGCAATACAATTCGTTTGAAAAAATAGACAAACCGTTTTTGTTTTTATACCAGCAAAACGATGATTTTATTGCCTTTCCGTTAATAAAAAGAAAAATAGATAACTCCAGCTTTTATGACCTTACCTCTGCTTATGGGTATGTGGGGCCTATTAGTAACAGGCAATTTACGCATGCGGATGATGAATTTTTGGAAAATTTTAAAACCGCATTTTTACAATTTTTAAGGAAAGAGGCAATTATTTGCGTGTTTTCCCGTCTGCATCCCATTATTACCCAAGGGGCTGTTTTGAATAAGTTTGGAGGTGTTTATGATAACGGGCAAACTGTTGCTATAGATTTAAATATACCAGTTGAAATACAGATAAGCAAGTATCGTAAAGGCCACCGAAACGCTATTAAATATCTTAGACAACATGACTATTTAGCAAAAGAAGCTTCGAACCCCGAAGGGGTGAAGACCTTTGTGAAAATATATCATGAAAATATGCGGCGCATTAAGGCGGCTAATGAGTATTTTTTTAACGAAGCATATTTTTTAAACCTGATCAATGCAGAGGAATTTGAAGCCAGGATAATGCTGGTTTATTTAAATGATACGGCTGTAGCCGGTGGTGTATTCACCTTTACTGATCAGATTATTCAAGTGCATTTATTAGGCACACTAACAGAACATCTACAACATTCGCCGGTGAAATTACTAATTGATGAGGTTAGTTTACTTGGCCGTGAGTGTGGTATGCGGTACCTGCACATTGGCGGCGGAATAGGCGGCCAAAACGACTCGTTATTTTATTGGAAATCAGGATTCTCTGATTTGTACTTTAATTTTCAAACCTGGAGGTATATCAATAATCAAATGATATATAAAGAACTGGTTGAAAATAAGACTGAGGAATTTAGTTTCCAGAAGACTGACTTTTTTCCGTTGTACCGAAAGTCATCTATTTAAGCATTAAACCTATCGCTATGCCTTCAATTAAGGAACACTATAAACCCCTTACTAAAAACAGTATAAAGATGAACAAGAAAATCTGGCTCTCACCTCCCCATATGGGAGGCAGTGAAATTTTATATGTTAAAAATGCTTGTGATGCTAATTGGGTAGCACCATGCGGCCCCTGTATTGATGGGTTTGAAGACGATCTTTCAAGATTTTTAGGAGGATCGGTTGGGGTAGCTGCCTTAAGCGCAGGTACCGCGGCTATTCATATGGCGTTAATTGTTTTAGGCGTTAAAGCCGGAGACGAGGTTATTTGCCAGTCACTTACATTTGCAGCATCTGCTAACCCTATTGTATATCAAGGTGCTATACCCGTATTTGTTGATAGTGAAGAACAGACGTGGAACATGTCACCGCATTTATTAGAAGAGGCGATAAAAGACAGGATAGCAAAAGGTAAAACCCCCAAAGCAATTGTTATTGTTCATTTATTTGGTATGCCCGGGCGGATGGCTGAAATTGTTGAAATTTCTAAAAAATACGAGATCCCCCTTATTGAGGATGCTGCAGAAGCACTGGGATCAACTTATGGAAGTAAGAAATTAGGGACATTTGGTGATATTGGGATACTTTCTTTTAATGGGAACAAGATCATAACTACTTCTGCAGGCGGTGCTTTAATTGCCGAAAACAGTGAGTTAGTAACGCGGGCCAGGTTCCTTGCCACTCAAGCCAAAGAAAATTTGCCTTATTATCAACATAATAATATTGGGTACAATTACAGGATGAGCAATATATGCGCCGGCATTGGACGAGGGCAAATGGAAATTTTGAGTTTGAGAATATTCCAAAGACGAAGGAATTTTTACAATTATAAGCGGTTGCTTTCATCAATACCCGGTATAAGTTTCCAGGAAGAAATTTCAACAGATTATTTTTCAAACCGATGGCTAACAACAATTTTAATTGAGCCAACTAACAAAGATCTCAATAATGAAAATTTACGCCTGTTTTTAGAAAAATCTAACATTGAGGCCCGGCGAATATGGAAGCCCCTGCATTTACAGCCGGTATTTGAACAGTATCCGGCGTATGTAAACGGCATTAGCGAGAGGATATTCGATAAAGGGCTTTGCCTGCCTTCAGGCTCCAGCCTTACAGATTATGAGTTGAATAAAGTAGTGAAAAGAATTGCAACGTTTTTTGATGTTTAAGTTGATGGTTTGCTCAAAAATATGTTAAAGCTATGATAGGAAGAAAAGCCATGTCTAAATGGCTAATATTTGTAGTAGACCAGGTAATTATTTGCTGGTCACTTAGTATTTCTTTGTTCATTGTATTGCAATTTCAATTCAGTGAAATACTTAGAGGATATTTTTTCATTTATACTGGAATATATTTTCTTATAACAACCGTGGTATTCCTTCGGATGCGCATCCACACGGGTATAATACGATATTCTAACCTGGCAGATATTTATCGAATATTTTCGGCTGTATTAATAAGCAGTATTATTTATTGGCTGGCAATTACATTGTTGGTTAAGCCCTATCTGCATTCGGAATGGAAGAAGTTTAGTTTAAGTGTGTTGCTTAACTTTTTTATCTCCAGCTCGTTATTAATCATATTAAGAATTTATGTACGCCATTTTTTCTTCTCGGGCAAGGCAATGCAAAACGATAGAAAAGAAGTTGTTGTAATATTTGGCAGCGACGAATCATCTGTTTTAATAAAACAAGCGCTTGAACTGCAAGAGCAAAGGGAATTTGCAATTTTTGGCTTTATTGATGATGGAACGGATAGGGTAAATAAATATATACAACAGAAGAAAGTTTTTTCATCACTTGATTTGCCTTTACTTAAAAACCAGCACAAGGTTACAAAAATGCTGCTAACAGGCGACTTTGTTTTAAGCCCGGCAAAAAAGATGGTTATAGACAGATGTATTGATGCTGGAATTAGAGTATCTATCATACCACCCTCCG
The DNA here is from genome assembly GCF_028288105.1 of Mucilaginibacter sp. Taxonomy (GTDB): domain Bacteria; phylum Bacteroidota; class Bacteroidia; order Sphingobacteriales; family Sphingobacteriaceae; genus Mucilaginibacter. Next base: position 29,178 of record NZ_JAQBOI010000069.1, read on the forward strand.
GCCAATGGCTGTATGGCAAACTAAGTGTGAACCAAATTCAGGACCTGGATATAAATGATCTGCTTCAAAGAGCACCGATAATTTTAAACAAGGATAACATAGCGCAAGAGCTTACAGGTAAGCGCATATTAATTACCGGTGCAGCAGGGTCTATCGGATCAGAAATGGTAAGGCAGATCATTCGCTACAACCCCGAATTGATCATATTATATGACCAGGCAGAGTCGCCCCTGCATGAATTGCAGTTAGAGATAGAAGATAAATATCCGGAGGCTAAAACAGCTATTTATTTAGCTAACATTAGGAATGCCGCCCGGCTAAGAGTTTTATTTGAAACCCATCGGCCGCAAATAGTATTTCATGCTGCAGCTTACAAACACGTTCCACTGATGGAGAAAAATCCATGTGAGGCAGTTTGGACAAATATTTTAGGCACAAAAAACCTTGCAGATATGGCAGTGGAGTATGAGGTAGAGAAATTTGTGATGATATCTACCGATAAAGCTGTAAACCCAACAAATGTAATGGGGGCATCTAAAAGAATTGCCGAAATATATATTCAAACCCTTAATAGTAAGTTGAATATGCTGAATAATAAGGAGCAGGAATTAGGTGACAGATGCATTGGAGATGAATGTAAAACAACCACAAAATTTATAACAACCCGTTTTGGTAATGTGCTTGGTTCTAATGGTTCAGTAATACCAAGATTTAAAACTCAAATTCAAAATGGTGGTCCTATAACCGTCACCGATCCAAAGATAACCAGGTATTTCATGTCAATTCCAGAAGCTGTTGATCTGGTTATGGAAGCAGCATCTATGGGTAAAGGTGGTGAGATATATATATTTGATATGGGCGATGCGATAAAAATAGATGATCTGGCAAGGAAAATGATCAAACTGGCGGGTCTTATACCAGATAAGGATATAAATATTGTGTATACAGGATTACGGCCAGGCGAAAAAATGTATGAAGAGTTATTAAATATAGAGGAAGCTTGCATCCCCACGCACCACCCTAAGATCAAAATAGCTAAAGTGATACTTTATCCCTTTACTCAGGTAGATAGTGCTATAAAGCTCTTATTTACGCTAAACAGACGTAGTACCGAGAACGAGGTGGTGAAAATGATGAAAAAGATAGTTCCTGAATATAAAAGCAACAATTCTGTATTTGAGCAATTTGATTTACAATCCGCAGATGGGTTAACAATTAAGTAACAATTACATAACAATTTGGTAACAATTACTAAAATATTACTCTCTGGGCTTTATTAGGGTATTTTTGAGCTTTTGCAGGTTTTCTACCAGCTTAATCTTTGAATAAATTTACAATCAGTTAGCCGAAGAATGAAATTAATTTGCTGAAACTTAACCGAATACCCCAACTAAGTTAATTAATTATGCAACAACATGCCGGTGAAATAATCGAACTTGCGGTAAGACGCAAAGGTGTTAGCATTAGCGAGCTTTCTCGCAGGATGCACGTGAACAGACGTTCCATTTATAATTGGTTTCAGCAACGTTGTTTAAAAATAGAAACAATTTGCGAAGTTGGTTATATTATTGGATATGATTTTTCCCAGGACTTTCCGGATGCCTTTACCCAACAAGGCTTTGCAATTATGGAAAACTTAATTGCAGCCGGTAAAAAGAATAATTTAGATTCATCTAACTCTGTTCATTTTTGGATGACAAAGTATATCGCTGTATTAGAAAAATACAACGAGCTTTTACAAATCCATGAACAAAATTTCCCTGATTTTGAATTGTCGGGAAACGACCTTATGGGTCAAACAAATCTCATCAATCGTTAAAAGCTACGCTGGAATACCCCTAATTACCTTGCCTTCACATAGTGAAGGCAAGGGCTGGCTTTTGTAAAAAATATTCAAAACTTTCAACCAAAATCATATGTGTGGAATTGTAGGATACATAGGTCATAGAGACGCATGGCCTGTGCTTATTAAAGGGCTTAAGCAATTAGAGTACCGGGGCTATGATAGCGCTGGTATTGCCCTGATAGAAGATAAGATAGTTATAAATAAAAGCAAAGGTAAGGTTGCAGATCTTGAATTAAAAACTGAAGGATCTCAGTTCCATAGTAAGATAGGCATAGGTCACACCCGGTGGGCAACCCACGGCGAGCCAAATAATATAAATGCTCATCCTCATTACTCGGGTAATCAAAAGCTGGCTATAATTCATAATGGCATCATTGAAAATTACCAGGCCATAAAAGAAGCCTTATTATTAAAAGGGCATCAATTTGAAAGTGATACTGATACAGAGATACTTATTCATTTGATTGAAGAGATACAATTAAGAACACAATTTGATTTACAGGAAGCCGTACGGGCCGCTTTAAAGCAAGTTATAGGCGCTTACGCATTGGTTATTTTAAATGAGGATAACCCGGGGCAACTTATTGCAGCCCGAAAAGGGAGCCCGTTGGTTATTGGGGTTGGGAAAGGCGAATATTTTATCGCATCAGATGCAACCCCTATATTAGAATACACACGCAATATTATTTATTTAAACGATGACGAAATAGCCAGTATCAATTATGATTCTCTTGAGGTAGTAAATTTGGATAATGATGTACAAGTACCTTATATCCATGAGCTGGAAATGGAGATAGAGTTGATTGAAAAGAACGGTTATGAGCACTTTATGCTTAAAGAGATACATGAGCAGCCACGTTCAATAAAAGATAGCATGCGCGGGCGTATTTACCCACGGGATGGCCGGGTTGAATTAGGCGGCTTAAAGGAATATGCCGAAAAATTAAAAAATATAAAAAGAATTATTATAGTGTCTTGTGGCACATCATGGCATGCCGGTTTAATAGCCGAGTATTTATTTGAGAAATATGCACGTGTACCTGTAGAGGTAGAATATGCGTCAGAGTTTAGGTATCGTAACCCGATAATCGATAAAAGCGATTTGGTTATAGCCATTTCTCAATCTGGCGAAACTGCAGATACACTGGCTGCCTTATCTATAGCGGGTATAAAAGGGGCTACTTTATTTGGCGTTTGCAATGTAGTGGGCTCATCAATTCCAAGAATGACACATGCCGGGGTATATACCCATGCCGGCCCCGAAATAGGAGTGGCCTCTACAAAAGCATTTACATCGCAGGTTACGGTACTTACTCTTATGGCACTTTACGTGGCCCAGCAACGAGATATTCTTTCTAAACAAAAAATGCAGGAATTACTTACCGAGTTAGAGAAATTGCCAGACTTGGTTGAAACTACTCTTAAATGCGAGGATAATGTGAAAATGATAGCCGGCATAATTAAACACGCAAATAATTGTATCTTTTTAGGGCGGGGTAGTGCATTCCCTGTAGCTTTAGAAGGGGCATTAAAGCTAAAAGAAATATCATATATACATGCTGAAGGGTATCCAGCTGCCGAAATGAAGCATGGCCCAATTGCATTGATAGATGAAGAAATGCCGGTTATATTTATAGCCACTAACCATTCTTCGTATGAAAAGGTTATTAGCAACATACAGGAAGTAAAAGCCCGTAAAGGCATGGTAATTTCCGTTATTTCTGAGGGTGATCTTAAAGTTAAAGCAATGTCTGATTATACTATTGAAATACCCGTTACCAATGAATTATTATTGCCGGTTTTAGCAAGTATCCCTTTGCAACTATTAGCTTACCATATTGCGGTGATGCGTAATTGCAATGTAGATCAGCCAAGAAATCTGGCCAAATCAGTAACAGTTGAGTAAATATTGATAAAGTCATGAAAAAAATATTAATTAGTACCAGATATTATTATGAATTAGTATCTGGTAGCAAAAAAACTATCGAAGCTATATGTTTTGTTTTTGGGTTAGTTTTTATTCTTGTTTTATTAATTACCATGTAGTGTAAAAAATTATTAATAATTGTAATTTAAATGTTACAATTATTATTCTATCTTAACGTAATATTTGATCGCAACCAAATGTTTACTGTCAAAAACCTGGGAGATTCTTTCATATCGGATCAGCAAGATAGGATAAAAGGTCAGCTACACGCCATGATGGCTTACTGGGACAATGACCTGGTTTGCCGTTTTGCGAATGGAGCCTTTCAAAAATGGTTTGGCTTTACTCCGGAACAAATGATAAACCGGATCACACTTAAAGAACTTCTTGGGCCAACATATGTAAAATATGCTCCATTTATATTAGGTGCATTAGAGGGCAAGCCCCAAATATTTACACGGGAAATTACTATACCAACAGGAGACGTACGAAGATCAATAGCAACTTATTACCCTGATTTTAATAACGAAGAAGTACAAGGTTTTTTTGCGTACGTTACAGATGTAACCGATTCAACAATTGTAGAAATTGAGCAATTATTATTTGAATTCAGAACTAATGTTAATAAAAAAGCTACAGATGTAAGTGAGGCCAGTATAAATAACTGTATTGAATATAATAAGGTGGATTTGAAAATGCAGGAGGTGGCCGAAACATTAAAAACCAATTTGTTAAATAAATTTCCCGGATTAGAAGAATTGGCCAGCGCTCATTTTATATCGGTATCTAAGCTAAAACGCGATTTTAAGGCTTCGTTTAAAGTTTCACCATATGTATATTATCGTAATTTACAAATGATGTTTGCCGAGAAATATATAAATCAAACCAAATGTTCTAAAAAAGAAGTGGCTTCAATCCTGGATTTTGCAAACCCGGCAAATTTTTATTCCAACTTTAAAAAATTCAAAAAAGGAAATTCAGCTTAGCTTCAAATAATACTTATCGTTTAGGATAATCCCTACGGGGATACTTCCTTCCGAAATTATGTTTTCATTTATAGTGTAACTTTCAAGATCTGCTTTATCAAGGCAAGAAACCTTTATTTTTTTGATAACATGGTCTGTGTTATTATATGCAAATTTTACACCGCTATAATTTTCCTGGCTTCTAACCAAATTGATTATATCTTTTGCAGGCATTGCCCCGGTAATATATAACATAGATTGATCTACCGGAGGGAAATAGTGTTCGTTATTATTAATAAACGTAGAATAGTTATTATTGCTTAGATAGTCATTTAGATCTGTTAACAAATTGGGAACCTGTTCCAGCAAATTTTCCCACAAAGCGATATTTCCCATCCAATAATACAACGGGATTGTTTTACGTGATATAATTTCTCCCTCATCAATACCGGTAGTTACCTTATGGAGGCTTATGCCGGCTTCTTTTTCTCCGGCCATAATGGTATAAAAAGTACAATTTTTGCCCTTATACTTTGGAAGATAGCTTGGATGGATATTGTAGATGGTATGTGACTGAAGTATTTCTTCCCTTATCATTATCCCAAACGAAAGCATAATAACAAAATCAAAGGTTCCTGACGCCAGGTTTAACTGCTCGCTCAAATTAGTATGATTTTTTATTTCAATGATGGGTATCTCTCTAACATAACAACAGGTTAATAACTCGTCATTGATCATTTTTGACTGGCAAATCACTGCTGTTACATTAAAATCTTTATGGCAGTGTATATAATCGCATGCCCTTGCATTGTTTCCCAAATAAATGACATTGTGTTCCATCTTCAGTTTATATAAAATTGTTAAAGTTCAATATACACCTACCTGTTGGCCAAATCATTACATTTTATAAAATGTATACTATTATGTGAAAAGTGTGTATCTGCACACTCTAAATAGTAGGTGTGAAATTTTCACACCCACTATCCATTATGTTATACAATCAACTCATTTAACAATTGTTAACAATAGCAAAGGTTATATTTCATACAAGAAAGTATTCACTATAAGCAAATTACAAGCGTGTTATACATTCGATATTTTTTATACCTATTTGTTTTTATGATACAAATAAATAATGCTATAGGTTCATCCTTAATAGCTGATATTCAAGATACGATAAGTTATAAGGGGAACCCGGTGATTTGCCCGGGCGGCCAGCTTGTGTTAACAGGCGCAAATGCCCCCGCCAACAGCACCTTTAAATGGTATAAGGATAAGCAAACCTCTCCGGTAGCTACTACACCTGCATACACGGTAACAACAGCTGGGAGTTATATATTAAACATCGTTAGTAATGGCGTTTCTTATACCTACCCGGCTTTAATGGTAACAAATAGTCCGCTGCCTGTCGCCGACTTTAGTTTAGTAAATAACCCCGAATGCGCGTCTGAGCCCATAATATTTAAAAACCTATCCACCGGGGATGGATTAAAATATGTTTGGAATTTTGGGGATCCGGCAAGTCCACTGAACCGGTCATACGAAACCAACCCTGTACACCAGTTTGTGGGGAAACCCGGTGATAGCTTACAAACATTTACAATTACCCTAACAGTTACCAATAAAGGGGGATGCGTACAGACAACATCAAAAAGCATTACATTAAAACAATCGCCCGGAATAGAATTGGGTGGTATGGGCAAAACTATATATGACGGTAAGGATTACTTTGTGGTATGTGAAAATGTACCAACCGTATTTACCTTCACAAACAATTCATCTACTAAAAGCACTAACGAAAGTTACAACCTGTATTGGGGTGATGGGAGCGGGCAAATTAAGTTAACTGAGTTTACAAGCATGACCCACCGGTACAGGCCGGGGCTGTATGTATTGTTTTATACGGTTACAGGAAAAAACGGATGCAGCCTTGTTAAGAAGTATAGGGTTTTTGTTGGCGAGGCTCCTAAGGCCGCATTTGCCGCCGCCGCGCCCGTTAATACCGGCACCGGTAAGCCGGTTACATTGTCATTAAGTAATCTCAGCAACAATACAAAGGGTACCCTGTATACAGCAACTTATAGTGACGGTACTGTTGTTGATTATGATTTGCCGCCAGATACATTAATGCATACGTTCTTATCTAATTCGGTTAATAAAACAAGTACTTACGAAGATAAAACGTACAATAATGCTTTTTTAGTAAAGATAGTAGCCTCTAACCCCTGCGGTTCGGCAACGGCTGTATCCCAACCAATTTATGTTTCAGATCCGCCTAAAGCAGTTATAAAGAATACCATAAATACACTTTGTTTAAACACGCTTGCCAACGTAAAAAGCGTGGGTGCATTAGGATATACGGTATCAGCAGATGGGTATCATTCCAATAAACTATTATGGAAAATTACACCGGCAACCGGGTTTGAAGCAAATAGCAATGATTTGGGTAGTGGCCAGGCAGATGCGGATGTAAAAAATTGGATAGGCGGTACCGATGATTTAAATATCCGCTTTACAACTGCCGGTAATTATAACATAACCTTAATAGCCGGGAGCGAAGTTTGTGGTATTGATTCAACATCGGTACAAATATGTGTAACTGATTTACCCGTAGCTTTATTTGATGTAGATGCCGCGCAGGGGTGCTCGCCAGTAATTATAAAAACAACCAATAAATCTACCCAGCCGTTATGTAACACTAATAGCTATAAGTGGCGTGTTTCCTATAAGCCCGATGCCTGTAATACCAATACAACAGAATATGTATTTCTTGAAGGAACCAGTTCTGTTTCTGAGAACCCTGTTTTTCAATTTACAAAATCGGGCACTTATACTATCTCATTGGTTAACAGTTACCCGGTCCAGAACTGTGTATCAAAGGCTTTTTTGCAGGAAATTGTTGTTAAGGCAAAGCCTATAGTTTATTTAAAAGCGCCTGATGTTATTTATAAAGATCAGTCTTTTAAACCCACAATAGAGGTCACAAATTGCAGCCCTGCAGATCAGTTATCATTTGCATGGGAGTATAACGGCGGTTCGGCAACATTTAGCCAGGGCCAGCTTGATTCTGTGAAATATAATTATTTAGGCAGGTATAACTTATCTGTTAAAATAACCAGCTCGTGTGGAGTTACCGAAGCAACAGTAGCAATTCAGGTAATTAAAAAACCCGACTTTTTTATCCCAAATGCTTTTACACCTAATAACGATGGCGTTAACGATACCTGGAGTATCAGAGGCCTTGATAGTAACCCCCGTAATACATTAAAGATTTTTAACCGTACGGGGAGTTTATTATATGAAGCCAAAACAAACCTTACCCCTTGGGATGGTCAATTTATGGGAAAGAGATTACCTGCCGGTGTATATTATTACACACTGTATTCTGGCGTGGCTAAACAGTCTTTTTCGGGCTGGATAAGTATGATCTATTAGCAAACCATTTATTCATCACCATTAATTCCATCACTATGAAACGTTTAATGATCTTAATGACTTTAGTAATCACTATTATTGGGTGTAAAAAGGATAATAACAACCGAACGAGTGCGGTGCCTAAGGTCACGAATACCGGGTATGACGGGACGCTGCTTTTTGTAGATAAGGCAAAAGACTTTCAAATACAAACAGATGTTGCCTCGGCGTTTTCTTCAACCAACCCAAATATTGAAATTACCAGTAGCGGGTTAATAAAGCGATTCATGTCTGGCGAGGTAGTGCCCATAACCATTACAAATAAAGTTAATAGTGCTTATAAAACCACAATATATGCGCTGGCAGCAACAGATGTTACTTTTGTCAAACCATATTCAGATTATCATGCAGAGGATGCAACCGATGCTCTGGCTTCGTATCGCCAGGGCTGGAGCACTTTAAATAAATTACCAACATCCAACGAAACATTTGCAATTGTTGTAAGGCATGCTGATGCTGATGACGGCATTGATTATTCCGTAAATCATTCGGATGCAGGCCCTGCTAATTGGTGGAAATCATGCGACCCAGCGCAAGCCAGGCAATTGAGTACTATAGGTAAACAGAACGCAACAGACCTGGGCAAGGTTTTTAAAGATCTGAATTATACTATATCCCGGGTATATTCAAGTGAGTTTTGCAGAGCTGTAACAACAGCTACGCTTATAAATGCCGGGCCTGCTATTCAACTAAATGCGGATTTAAATCACCCAAGCCATAATGTTTCCGGGAAGCCTTTATTTGATAATTTAGTAAATTTGTTAAAGGTTCAACCGGTAGATAATAAGTTAACACTGGTAGTAGCACACCATCCACTTAACAGGGTCGATAGAACAGATTATCCAACATTTCCAAAAGTAATCCCTTTTATTTGGACAGGGTCGTATTTTATAAAGGTATCGGCAGACCATAATTTAACATATGAAGGTGCTGTTTCGTTAAGTATGTATAAATTTTGGCGCGATCTTAAATTAAAAAAGTAATTGTATAAAGATATGATCATGCCTTATTTAATAAACAAACAAAGTACCTACGAAAAGAAAACTGTTTGTCAGCTTTTAGAGATGGCCGGCATCAACCTTAACGGCCCCGAACCATGGGATTTGAAGGTTAATGATGACCGTTTTTATCACCATGTTTTTGGGCAGGGTTCGTTGGGTTTAGGCGAATCCTACATGGCCGGTTATTGGGATTGCAAACAACTTGATGTTTTATTATACCGCGTATTGAGCGCGAATCTGGAGGAAAGGATCCCCCACAACTTAAGAACATTCATTCATTTTATTAAATCGAAGATATTTAATGAACAGTCTGTAAAAAAAGTACAGCAGGATATTAGAAAACATTACGATTTGGGGAATGATCTTTTTAAGGCGATGTTAGATAAAAGGATGATCTACTCGTGTGCTTACTGGCGGGATGCCAAAGGGCTTGAAGAGGCGCAGGATAAAAAGTTAGACCTGATTTGCAGAAAGCTACAGTTAAAAAAGGGCCAGCGTTTGTTAGACATTGGCTGCGGATGGGGAGGGCTTGCAGGCTTTGCAGCAGAGCAATATGGCGTTGAAGTAGTAGGTATCACTCTTTCACCAGAGCAGGCCAGCTTAGCAAGCCAAACATACAGTAATTTGCCTGTAGAAATTCGCCTGCAGGATTATAGGAGTGTTACAGAAAAATTTGACCGTATTGTATCGGTAGGGATGTTTGAACACGTTGGGTACAAAAATTATCCAAAGTATATGAGTGTTATTAATAACATACTTACCGATAACGGCCTTTTTCTTTTACACTGTATCGGATCAAACAAAACTGTTACCCATACCGATCCATGGATGCATAGCTATATTTTTCCAAACGGAATGATGCCATCTATTAAACAAATAGGTGCTGCCGCCGAAAAGTATCTTGTAATGGAAGACTGGCAAAACATAGGTACACATTACGACCGTACCCTTATGGAATGGTTAAAGCGGTTTCAGTATGCCTGGCCTAATCTAAAAGATAAATATAACCAAACATTTTACCGGATGTGGGTATATTATTTATGTTGCAGTGCCGCATCTTTCCGGGCCAAGAAAAACAACCTTTGGCAAATAGTATTTTCAAAACCTACTAATCACGCGCCATACCAGGCGGTAAGATAATTTTACAACCAATTTAATATATATATACAACCAACTCAATCATTAAAGGCGCCAATTACATTGTGCGCCTTTTTTATTGGTTGTGTATGCGTAAAGGCCCATTAAAAAGCCCTTTAGCTATAATTAGCTAAGGGGCTTTTTAATGGGGATTATCTATGATTATTCACAACCAAACCCACATGTTTCCAGTGATCCACAAATCGCACTCGTTTTGTATACACCTGTTACAGTGTTATGGCTTACATTTTTGTTCACAGTAAGCCTGTAATAAGAGATATTTGAGCCAGTTGTTCCCAGATCAAATTTTATAACTTTATCCGTGAAACAACTTTGGCCTTTATCAACTGCAATAGTTGGTGCAAAAGAATTCCAGGTAGTTCCGTCTGTACTTGTGGCACCGCTTACAATATCTGTAGCTTGAACACAAGTACCTAAACTAATATCCCAACCATTTAGATTCGGCGCTGTTCCACCGCTGCCATTACCGGGATTTAAATTCTTTATCCGCCATTCCCATGTATAAGTTCCATCACCATTATCGGTAATCTTGTACAGATAAATGTTATAGGGTATAGTGCTTTCACCCGAGCCTTCGTTCAAACATTTTTCCGTTACAAATTTTGGAACAGAGGATTTTTTGTCCTTTTTACAAGCATAAAGCACTGTCATCAGTACTGCTACACCTATACTGATCATTGTTAGTTTTCTTCTCATATCGCCCTTTGTTTAGTGTACAATAACTAAATATACCTCCTAAAGTAGCAGGATGTTTGCCGTGGATATGTGTTGTGTATCAATTTGAATTATTGCACACGTTTATGCACATTATTGTAACAATCAGGGCGTTATATGAATTTTTTTAACGGAATGCTCCCGAATTTGTCGATATTAGATCGTTGAACTTATAATCATGTAATTTTTTAGATGGGGGTAAGCCAATAATAATCTAACCTATCATCATGACAACAAAATCAGGCTTTACTTTAATGTCCATCCAGGAGTTTGAAACCTGGATAGATGCCTTACGCCTTGCGCGTACAATTTTAACCATACAAGAACATCATACTTTTAGCCCCGCGTATCCCCAGTTTAACGGGGGTAACCACTTTGCGTTGCAGCAAGGCATGAAAAGCTATCATGTTACCCATAACGGATGGAGCGACATTGGCCAGCATTTCAGCACTTTCCCCGATGGCAGCATCATGACAGGCCGTTCGCTTGAAACCTCGCCTGCCTGTATAGTAGGGCAAAATGCACACGCGATATGTATAGAGAACCTGGGTAACTTTGATACAGGTAAAGATGCCATGACCGCCGCGCAACGCGATACCATTATCCGCATTACCGCGAAACTGTGTTCCCGGTTTCACCTGCTGGTAAATACCAATAGCATTGTTTATCATCATTGGTTTGACCTAAGCACCGGCGAACGTAATAATGGCACAAAGAATAATAAGACCTGCCCCGGAACCGGCTTTTTTGGTGGTAACAAGGTAGCAGATTGTGTTGCTAACTTTTTGCCTTTGGTTGCGCTGGCTGGCGGGCCTGTTGCGCCTGTTGCTGATACAGCTGCAATATTAAAATATGTGAGTGTTACAGCGTCATCATTAAACATCCGCACCAAGCCCGATGCCACAAGTACCAAGGTTACAGATAGGGCAGCCGCAACCATGGGAGCAATATTAAGAGTATATAAGGAAAGCAATGGTTGGTATAAGATCTCCGGCAGTCAGGAGCATTGGGTATTAGCCAAATACACAACAGAAGTAAAAAGGGCGACAGTAAAAGCCGATACCTTAAACGCCCGTAACGGCCCGGGCAAAGATTTTGAAAAACTTGGTTCGTATACCAAAGGGCAGGAACTGTTTATTGTGAAGGAAGAAAATGGCTGGTGTAAAGTAAACATGGATGACCGGTGGGTAAGCAAGGATTTTTTGGCGTTTACTAATTAACATAGCTTATGAAACGTATTATAGTTTGCAGCGATGGTACCTGGAACAAGCCGGGCGATATGTATGAAGGAACAATTGTTCGCACCAATGTGCAGAAGATCTTTGAAGCTATTTGTAATGAAGATGAAGAGCATATTAAACAGATAAAGTTTTATGACCAGGGGATCGGATCCAGCGGGACAAAGCTAAGCCGTATGATAGATGGCGCTGTAGGCCGGGGGCTTGATGATAATATATTGGATGCCTACAAATTTATTATCTGGAATTATGAGATAGGGGACGAGATATTTCTTTTCGGTTTTAGCCGGGGGGCCTACACGGTACGCAGCCTGGCAGGTTTGATAAGAACAGCAGGGCTTGTAAAGAATAACAATTTACGGCTGATACAACAGGCGTATGACATGTACCGTGACCGTAGCAACATGGCTAAACACCCCAGCGGCGATATTGCCGAAGACTTTAGAAAAAAATACAGCCAGCCAGAGGTACGCATTAAATTTATTGCAGTTTGGGATACAGTAGGCGCGCTGGGTGTGCCATTAAAGCTATTTTATAACAAAAAGAAGTATGAGTTTCATGATACTACTTTAAGTAGTTATGTTGACTATGCTTACCATGCATTAGCTATTGACGAGCGCAGAAAAAACTTTGAACCCACCTTATGGCAGCAAAGTGAAAATGTAGACAAGAATAATGTAAAACAGGTGCTGGAGCAAGTATGGTTTGCGGGGGTACACTCAAACATTGGCGGAGGTTACCCAGACGAAGGCCTTAGTGATACGGCTTTGGAGTGGATGATAGAGAAAGCTAAAGCAGTTGGATTAAGTTTTGAAGATAACTATATACAAGCACAGATAAAGCCTGATATAAAAGGGAAGATCTATGAATCTAATGGTTTACCATTTTCACTATTAGGGCAGCATATACGAAAACTATTACAAAAGCCACGCGCCAATGAAAGCCTGCACCCATCTGTGTTACAACGCGCTGATGCAGGTATTGATTATAAGTATGAATTATAAACCATAGTCTGTTAAAGCCATTTCTTCTTACATATTTTAACATTTCAAATGTTAAAATATGTAAACTCCTTTTTTATAATTACGTCCTGGTAAACGCTTTTTGAAAATTCAATAACCTTAGTATCAGTAGTATATTAAAACATAAAATTAACAGGGTCGAAAAGCTCATTTCGGCCATTTGTTAAAATATGCAAACTCAATTTTTTTCCTTGCAAATAATTTTAGTTTAGTCGCAAAATGTATTTGTAAAATGAAGAAAAACGCACTTTTCCTGTTCATCGTCCCGGCTGTTATCTTATCTCAAGGTTGTAAAAAAGATACCCCTGCAACTGATACTGCCGCCACTCCGGCTTTTCAGGCTTACATCAACGCAACCGTGTGGACGCCTGACACTATAGCGGCTAATATAACTTATAATGCAGCATTAAAAAATAAAGTATTTTCCTGTAGCGGTGTTAAAGATCAAAAGAAAGTAGAGATTGTTTTTAACGATCCAAGCCCGGCAGATAATAGTGGGTTAACTATAGGTACTTACAATGTTGACGCGACTTCAAACCTATTATTTAATTATTCCACACAAAAAAAGGATGCCGGGGGTAATTATGTTTTTGAACCCTTTGGTACAGTGCAGCCAAGTTCGGGCACGTTAGTAATTGCCGGTATTGATACCGTAAAGAAAACTATAACCGGTACCTATAGTTTTACTTCATCAAAGTATAACTATGGCGACGATGGTGGTATAATATCAATTGACCTGGCAACCGTATCATCGGGCACTATCCAGGATATGCCTTATACATTTAAACGCGAATAGTTTTATTTAAACTGCATAACCAACCAGTGTAAGGCAATATAACTAAGGTAAAGTATCGCGCTTATTACTATCAGTAATACAATTAATAAGATAGCGATAATGCCATTACCACTGCCGGTATGCCTGCCTTCCTGGTAATGCTCTTTTAGTAATTTTATGTTACGGGTATTGGCTTTTATATAAAAGTCAGAGATCTGCCCCAATAATGGTATGGCGCCAATGGCTGCATCAACACTAATGTTAATAGCCATTAAAATAAGTACTTTACGGCTTACACCGTTTTTTGCCATTACATAAAGCAAAGCGGCTGATACCAGAAAGCCGGATACATCGCCCGCGAATGGTATTAAATTGAGGATAGGATCGAGGCCGAAACGGAAGTTTGTGCCGGGGATACGAAATTTATCATCCATAACAGATGCTATCTGCTCTACCCATTTAAGCTGGCCGCTTAATACTACTTGTTTTGATTTATCCATACGCTTATTAATTGAATAAACGAGCGGGATATTTGTTTTAAAGCTGCATTTTATTTACCTGGCTAGGCAAAAAACCAAACCGTTTTTTAAAAGCCGCGGTAAAATGATGTGGGTTTTTATAACCTATTAACTCCGCAACCTCGCTTACGCTTTTATCATCCTGTAAAAGGGTATAGGCAGTATCCATGCGCAAATCAAACAGGTAACCAAATACAGTATTGCCAAACAGGGCTTTAAATCCCTTTTTTAGCTTAAAATCATTTAACCCGGTTTTGCGGGCAAGCTCAATTAATGAGCAAGGGGTTTGCATGTTTTGAGCAATGTATGCTTTAGCTTCCTGTAAACGGGCAATATCCTCCCGGTTAAAGCCTTTTGGGTTTCCCTGTCCACTTTCTGCCTGCTGCAGCTGCAGGGATAGTAGTTCCAGTATCTTCGATTCTATAAAAAACCTTCGGATGTAACCCTGTTGCCGGGCCTCCATTATCTCATTTATAATGGTATGCAAGCGGGTGTGCCTGTAATTCCCTTTAGTTATGATCGTGTCTTTCTTCAGTTCTTTCCCCATAAGTTTACTTACAAACTTGCGTGTAAGGCATACAGCAAAAACCTTTGCCGATCGCTCATAAACTAAGTCGGTATTTAATAACGAGGTGCAAATGGTATAGTACCTGCCATCTTTTAACGCCAGCGGTTTGCTGTCTCCAAGCTTTGCGCTTAACTCCCCATCTAATACAAAATTCATTATCCAGCAAAAAGTATCGCAGTGTAAATTGATAGTGCATGGCTGCTTTACATTGGTTTCTATAGCGCATATACATACGCCTTCAAACCACAGATCGCTGATCTTGAACTCTCCCCAGCTTTCAGATAATTCTGTAGTACGTTCTTCATAAGGCCCAGATCGGGCCAGATTTGCAGGATAGGGCAGGTTGACACTTTTTGCTTCGGATGATAAGGATGTAAAGGTTAGTTGCATAAAATCCGTTTGGCGTTGTTTTCAATCCGTTTGGCGTTAACCAACTGGCTAATTTTAGCGCAAATTTGCATTATTATTTTTAATTAGTCTAAATAAATGAGATACATCTTCATCTGTATGCTAACAATTGCAGCCATAAGTGCCAAAGCACAGCATATAGATACCTTATCTGCAGATACGTCAAAAACTAAAAAACTAAAAGAAGTGGTTGTTACGGCTACCCGTACAGCAAAAAGCCTGATGCAATTGCCCATGCCTGTAAGTACCATCAGCAATAAAGAAATTAAGAACAGGGGATTGGTGCGATTGAATGAAATACTTGCCGAGCAAACCGGTTTAAGCGTATTACCTGATGCTCATGGGCAGGGAATCCAGATCCAGGGTTTTAGTCCGGATTATACCATGATAATGCTGGATGGGCTGCCGCTCATAGGGCGCACAACAGGCATCCTCGATCTGTCCCGCATCACCACAAATAATATCGATAAAATAGAGATCGTAAAAGGGCCGGTATCATCCTTATATGGCAGCGAGGCCATGGCCGGGGTAATCAATATTATATCTGCTACGCCGCCATTAGGTGGTTCGGGCAGTGTATCGGCAAGGTACGGTACTAATAAAAATGCCGATATCTCTTTAAACGGTGGCTATGCTACGCAGCGCTTGTCGCTATCGGGTTTTGTGAACAGATATAGCAGCGGCGGGTATACTTTGGTGCCTCAATCAGGCAGTCCCACTGTATCGCCATTTATTGGCTACACCTTAAACGGCAGGCTGGGTTATAAATTTAGCGATGCCACTAATTTGAAGATCCAGGTACGTAATTATACCAATACTGCCGATAATAACTTTTTGGTTGATGATGACCGCATAACAGGAGATGGTACCGAAAAGGACCTGAATATTTCTGCCGGATTAACGCACAAATTTACAGAGAAATTTACGGGCGATGTAAGGCTTTACCATGCGGGTTACAGCACAAAATCGCTATTGCGAAATACCGCGGATAATTCGATATATGACGAAACCTTTTTCGACCAAAACTTTAACCGTGCCGAACTGCAAGGCGATTATAAGATATTAAGTAGCTTAAGGTTTACCGGCGGCGTAGGTGGGCAAACCGAAAGTGTTGTGGCTACCCGTTATAACGAGAAAAAGACCTTTCAATCCGGCTACGCTTACGGTCAGGCCGATTGGACACCGCTTAAGAAACTAAACATTATTGCAGGCGGTCGTTTTGATACGCACAGCGTTTACCGCTCGCAGTTTAGCCCCAAACTGGCGGCCAGTTACCAGTTGAGCGATAAGTTTGTGATACTGGCTTCAACAGGTAAGGGCTATAAAGCGCCAGATTTTAGGCAGTTATACTTAAACTTTACCAATGCGGTTGTTGGATACAGTGTTTTTGGTACCGAGGAAGCTGCTTTTGAGTTGCAAAAACTCCAGGATCAGGGGCAGATAGCAAGCGTATTGATAAACCCCGCGTCGTTGCGAACCCTGAATGCTGAAAGTTCTACCGCTTATAACTTTGGTTACCGCTATCGCCCGTTTACCAGTTTGATGTGGACGGTTAACGTGTTCCGCAATAATATCCGCGATTTGATAGATTCTGAGCCTATAGCAATCAAAACAAACGGGCAATCAGTATTTTCTTACCTAAACCTTCAAAATGTTTATACCCAAGGTGCCGAAACCGATGTAACCTTCAGCTTTTTAAAACACTGGACGGTTGCCGGCGGCATGCAATACCTGGAAGCTTACGACCAAACCGTGCTGGATAAAATAAAGGCAGGGCAGGTGTTTGGTACCGACCAGGCAACCCGCGAAACGGTAAAGGTTAAAAAGAGCCAGTACGGTGGTTTATTAAACCGGTCTAAATACATGGCTAATGCCCGTATTGCTTACCAGGACGATAAAACAGGCATCATTACATCGGTACGGGCTATTTACCGCGGCCGTTACGGTTTCTCTGATGTAGATGGCAATGGCATTGTTAACCGCGATGACGAGTACGTGAAAGGTTACGTGCTGTTTAATGCATCGGTATCAAAGCTATTTATGAACAATCAATTACGCCTGCAATTAACAGGCGAGAACCTGGGTAACTACAAAAATCCGGGAGCTATAAGCAATCTGCCGGGCACACTGGTTTACGCCGGTATCACCTATAATTTAAACAAACAATAATCATACACACAATAAACAAACAACATGAATAAATTTAAAACTCTTGTATTAGTATTATTTAGCAGCACTGCCTTACTGGTAGCATCGTGCAGTAAAAACAATGACGAACCCGAGCCGGATAAGCCCGTTACCCTTACCATCAGTACCGTGGCCGATTTAGATGGCACTGGTCGTGATGTTTACTACAACCTAAGCAAAAACGCCGAAGTAACCGGAACCGATATCGCCAGCAATAAATGGGACATAAAATTCACCGCGACAAGCATTTTTGTAAATGGTGGTACATCCGGTACGGGTACAACACAGGCACAGGTAGTTAATAACACCTTTGCCGATCTGAAAACAGCACCCGCTGATGGTTATAAGACAGATGCTACCGGCGCCAACGCCATCACAGGCTGGTATACTTACACTGCCGAAACTGCACCACAGCATGCAATACTTGCAGTACCAGGCAAAATCATCCTGATAAAAACAAGCGATGGTAAATACGCCAAGCTGGAAATGAAAAGCTATTACAAAGGCAATCCGGATACCACCACACCAGCATTTGCTGATCTGGCTACAAGGCCGGCTTCAAGGTTTTACACCTTTAGGTTTGCTTACCAGGCTGATGGCAGCACTACTTTACAATAGATAAATGAATATAAAATAATAAGTCCTGTTTTTGCCTGCGGTTTAAAGAGCGTTGGCCGCAGGTATTACAGGCACCAATTAAACATCACCATTATGTGCGAAACCAGGATACTAACTCAGCGGGGACAATCGGTAATAAGCCACTGCGCCGATTGCGGCATGTTAAATATATGGCACCAAAATTTGATGTTATGTTTTACACCCGAGCAATTCATGTCATTTCACCGCTTTACGCAGGAAATGGATTTTGAGGACAGGTGTTACCCATTCCCGGATGGATCTGAGCGGGTAGTGCTGTGCACGCCAAACCGTGATATCAATTTTGTGTTTACCGAAGCCGAGTGGGAAGATTTTAACGCCGCTATGCTGGAGGCTATGTACCTGATGGAAGTATATAATACCATTTATCAGTAGGCGGTTTAGCAGTTTGCAGTAGGCGGTTTACAGTTAGCGATAGCCGATGGTCTTTCTAGCAAACTGCAAACTTGGAACTGCCAACTAAAGAATCCAGCAAACTGCAAACTAATAACTGCCAACCGCAAACTGAAAGCGGTACAGTTGTTGCAAGGATATAACAAAGGCCGGTAACAGGCCAAACTGTAAAATTTAAATACATCTGTTATGAAAACTAAGGATTCAAAAAACAACGTAAACGGACAAGGTTCTTCAACTGCCGATCGTGCTTTTAACGATGCTAAGGAAACACAAAAACAAAATGGCATAAGCAATGGCGGTGGCCAGCGCTCCGATCAAACATCGAGCAGGGACAGCGCCCACAAGCCTCAACAAAAAAAATCATAAGTTAAATTTACCTTAAACGCTCTCAGTGAAAGCTAAGGGCGTTTTTTATTAAAGTTCTCTTCTTGTTGGTGTCCTCACCAACAAGCCGCTATACTC
>NZ_JAQBOI010000089.1 GCF_028288105.1 Mucilaginibacter sp.
CCGGCCAATAAACCGCATAAAGCATCAGAATCTGTACGGGTACCACCACAACCCATATCATGGTTCAGGAATTTTATTCCGTCTATATTCTCAAATAATTTTTTAGATGTATGCCCTTCGGGCGATAATTGCAGGTCAGCCTGCAAGATCTCTGCAGTTGATTTACCTGACTGGTACATCTCTACCAAACTATCCACCTCGCTCTCGTACCCGCGCGGTTTAGCAAACCCCAACTTAGCCGATAGCGCTTCCTTTAATACATTAATATTCCTGTTTTCGCAAAACACCAATGGGATAACCAGCCAGTAATTAGCCGTGCCCACAGAGCCATCTGCTCGGTGGAAGCCCATAAAGGTTTTACCACGGTAAGCTTCAGCAACGCCGGGCACTATCCAACCTGTTTTGCGGTCGCCCAGCTTAAAATCGCTTGAGGCATGCTTTATATTATTTACTGTTAAGGCTGTACCTTGCGGGATATATTCGCAGGCTTTACCAACCAATACGCCGTACATGTAAATAGAAGCCCCATTTTCCAGTGCGGCAATACTGAATTTATGCTTGGCCTCAACAGCAGTAAGCAGGTCAAAAGTTTGCCCGTTAAAGCTTATCCGGGTACCAGCAGCAAGATTAGTTAATGCCACCAGAACATTATCTGCCGGGTGTATTTGTATATAGGTATGTTTTTCTGTAGGCATGCTTATGGGGTAAGCTTATAAATGATTTCTGTATTACGAATATAGAAACCATTTGTAATTATTTAATGTAAAAATCACACTTAATGTAAATATTATGACAAAAAAAATCCCCCAATACATGGAGGACTTTTCCTTTTATGGAATATCTTATTTTTCAATGGATTATATTATTTCGTAATCAGGTTGTATAGCTCGTCCAGTTTTGGTGTAAGTACTATCTCTATACGCCTGTTTTTAGAAAGTGCTTCGGCGGTTGTGGCGGTATCAATAGGCTGGAACTCGCCTTTACCAGTAGCCGTTAACCTTTTAGGATCAATATTCTCTGTTTCGGTAAGGTAACGGGTTACTGATGTTGCGCGCAACACGCTCAGATCCCAGTTATCTTTTATCTGGCCAAGGTTTTTTATCTTTTTATTATCGGTATGGCCTTCAACCGCAATGTTAATATCTGCTTCTTTGTTTAACACTGCTGCCAGTTGTTTAAGCGCTTGTTTACCTTTTTCATCAATAACAATACTACCTGATGGGAACAGCAATTTATCAGTTAAGGATACATATACTTTACCGTTACGGATATCAACCGTTAACCCACTCTGCTGGAAACCAAGCAGGGCTTTCTGCAGCTTATCTTTAAGGGCATTTGTTGCTTCATCGCGCTTACGCAAAATTTCTTCCACCTCTTTCAGGCGTGCTTCGCGTTTTTGCAGATCAGTAGATAATTGGGTAACCTTTGATGAACTGGCGCTATAGTTTTTATCTAAGGCATTATATTTATCGTTTAAGCCACTGTAGTTGCCTTTAAGAGCAGCCAGTTCCTGGCGGATACGCGATGTATCACCGATCAGCTTAGACACCTGCTCTTCCAATGTAGTTGTACGCGTAGATAATGAATCGCGCTCGGCCAGTAAAGCTTTATGCTTTTTAGGCGACATAACCACGCACGATTGCAGTACGGAAATGAACAGAACGGCAAAAAGTAAATACTTGAATTTCATGATATGTAGGATTTAATTGTATTAAGCAATTGCGTTTTTCAGAAAAACATTTAATGGGTATACCTTGCTGCACATGTTAACTATTTCGTCGGCAGCGCCAGCACTCGTCAACTCTTTATCTTTTAAAGAATGCGAAACAATAAAACTCTTCAACTTTAGCAGATCAATATTTTCGTTATCAACATCATAACCCTTAGGGGTTGTTTTCAACTGATCTTGTTTCCTAAACTCACCAAAAAGTTTTACAAACTCTTTATCGTCAATTATTTTTTTAAGATCATTGGCATTATAGTCTATTTCCTGGCGAATGGCTTTCAGGTGTTCGGCCTCGGGCATCCAGTAACCACCAGCTATAAATGATTTACCGGGTTGTATATGCAGATAATATTCTACCCCACCTAATTTAGAACCTAAAGTTGGCAGGCTTACGCCAAAATTATTTTTATACGGGATCTTATTTTTGCTGAAGCGGATATCGCGATATATGCGCATCACGCATTTCTTAGGGTCAAGGTCGGCGCTAACGCTGGGGTCTACTTTGTGTAGTTTAGTAATTACGCTCGCGGCAAGCTCAATTACATTTTCGCGGGCCTTATCGTACTTTTCTTTATTAGCCTGAAACCACTCCCTGTTATTATTTTCTACAAGCTCTTTTAAAAAATCAAGCGTTTGGGGTTCTATCATTATAAAAGCGAAATATAAATGAAGATGCAGGAATTGATCAGCTTAGTTTAGGTTAAGCTTCTCGCCACGCATGTTAAGGTCTACATCTTTACGGCGATATTTTTTATACCATACATAGGCCACTACAGCTACTGCCAGGTAAGGTGCACCAAGCAGGTACATAATACCATTATTTAACCCGTTGGCCTTAGAGCTGCCATTTTTTGAACTACTCTCTACTGTTGCAGCACACATGGCACATTGCGCCTTTACCGGCACTACACTGCATACCAATAAACCAAAAACTAATACGAGATATAAATACTTTAACTTTTTCATGTTAGCCAATTAAAAATGATAGTACGGCTTTATCATCAAATATACAACAACGCCCGATATTGTAACAAATAACCATATAGGGAACGCCCATCTTACCAATTTCTTATGTTTTTCTACCTGCATTTGCAGGCCACGGTAAAAACTTAATAATATAAGAGGTAATACACCGGCAGCCAGCACAATGTGTGGTACGAGTATCCACAAATATATTTTTCTTAAACTGCCAACATCCGTCAGTTCGCTTTTAGATAGCAGGCCATCACCATCAATATCACCGTACATGGTATCGTTGCGCATTAAATAATGAAACAGGATGTATGATACCAGGAACAATGAGGACAGGCAGAAGGTTAAAATATTTAACCGCTTATGAACTGTTATGTTTCCGTTTTTGATGAAGTACAACGATGTTAACAGCAGCACACTACAAGTACCATTCAAAAAGGCATTTAGCAAAGGCAGGTATGGTGTAAAGGTGGGTGGCGTTGCAGGGCCAGGTATAAGGTGGCGGTTAAGTAAAATAACCACAGTGATAACAAATATGGTTACGCCAGCTACGAATCGGAATATAAATTTATCAGTCATTTTTCTAAGAGAGTCATGAATCAGGACAACAGGAGTCAGGATTCGTTTAATGCATTATGTTTGATAAGAGAGTTTGTCTTGTCTCTTAATTCTTGATTTCTTATCTCTAATAGAGCGCTTTATCAACCTTGCGCAATTCTTCGGCTATCAGCACTTTTATCTCATCGTTAAGCTTGGTGAGGTCGGCTGCAGATGTTCCGGAATAATACCCTCTGATGCGTTTTTCGGCATCTATCAGTATCAGCTTATCGCTGTATATAAAATTATCTTTATCGGCCTGTACCGCGTTTACTAAAAACCCTTTCCGGGCAAGGTTATAAGTTGTACTGGTATCGCCCGATAGGAAAAGCCATTTTTTATTTACCTCAAACTTAGCGCTGTATTTCTTTAGTGCCTGCGGCGTATCCCTTTGTGGGTCTACCGTTATCGAAGTAAAGTATATCATCGGGTTTTTGCGGTAGGCATACACCAGTTCGCTGATATTCTTGTTTACTGTGTTGCAAACGCTTGGGCAGTTAGAGTAAAAAAAGCTGGCTATAAAAATTTTCTTATCAAAGTTTTTGAATGATACCTGCTTACCGTCCTGATCCAGCAACGTAAAATCGCTCAGCTTGTGATAAATACTATCCGGGATGTACGTTCCGTGAAACTTGTGTCCGGTTTTCGCAACTTCTTTTGGGCCGTAAAATGGCAGTGGCTTGTACCTGTTCTTGCCCTTTGCGGTTAGCAAATAATATAAAAATCCCGGTAAAGCTAATATCAATACCAGGATTATTATTTTTTTCAGGATGTACCCTTTACGCATTACGCTCTTAGGTCTACCCAGTAATGGCTTTCGTTTGTAAGCACCAATATTAACCCTATAATAAATAATATAGGGACTATGATGCATAAGGCTAAACCAATTCTTTCGAATTTTAAGTGCATAAAGTATGCAACAATGTAAAATGCCTTAAACAAGGTTAACACAATATAAACCGGGTTTGCCCAATGCAGAGGGATGTGGCCTGCAGGTACTAACCAAAGTGCTATTATAAACTCAATTACAGTTATACCCAATAATACTCCAAATACCTTGAATATTTTTTTGCGGGTCATTCCTTCACCATGCTCTTCGTGGTGAACTTCTGTTGATTCTGATGACATATGTTTATCAGTTAAATTTTTAAACTAAGTAAAAGAAAGTAAATACAAATACCCAAACAAGGTCTACAAAGTGCCAGTAAAGGCCAACTTTTTCTATCATTAAATAGCTGCCTCGTTTTTGGTAAGTACCTAACAATACGTTTATAGTAATAATGATATTGATGATAACCCCGCTAAATACGTGGAAACCATGGAACCCTGTTATGGTAAAAAATAAGTTTGCAAATTGCTGTGCATAGGTGCCGTAACTAGCTTCGTTACCGCCTTTAAACAGGTGTTTAAGCTCTTCCATATTTGGGATATGCCCCCACCAAAAACCTTCGTGGTGTAAGTGGCTCCACTCTAATGCCTGGCAGCCTAAGAAGGTGAAACCACCTATAATAGTTGCTACCATCCACCATAACACTTCTTTTTTAGCCATACGATGGCCGGCCTCTACAGCCAATACCATAGTAACCGAGCTAAGGATCAGGATAAACGTCATTAAACCCACAAATACAAGTGGTGCGCCGCTATCTAATAAACCTGGTACCGATTGGAAAACCAAATCTGGCGCAGGCCAGCTGCTGGAGCTGAAACGCAGTGCACCATAGGCAATTAATAATGATGAAAAGGTGAACGCATCCGAAAGGAGGAAAAACCACATCATCATTTTACCATACTCAACATTAAACGGCGATCTGCCGCCCGACCACGGGGTTGTCTTTACTTCATCAATAGGTGATACTTGTACACTCATGAGTTTTTATTGTTGGTTCAAAAGTAAAAAAACATACAGATAAATCCATATAATATCGACAAAATGCCAAAAAATAGAGGACATCTGCATACTGTATAAATTTTTAACCTGCTCTATACTGCGGTAACTACGCCAAAGCGTATTTGCCAATAATAACAAGCCGGCAAAAATGTGTAATAAATGCATCCCGGTGAATACATATATAAATGATTGGGATGCATTGGGATTGCTAAAATATACGCCCATTTTAGTAACCAAATAGTACCATGCGTATAACTGGATTGCAAAAAAGGCGATTCCTAAAAATATAGTAAGCCAAAGAAAAAGCCTTTGCTTAGCAAACTGCAATCTTCTGGCAGCCTGCGATGCCAAAAACATAGTTATGCTGCTTAATATAATTACAGCGGTGCTGTACATAAAGGCATCAGGCAGTTTCATATTCATGCCATGTGCCGAACTACCGCCTGCGTATACGATAAAACCACTGGTTAACGCCGCAAAAAACATAAACGATGTGAATATGAAGATCCACATGTTGAATTTTTTGGGTGCCAGGTTTAATCTATCTTCTTGCTGTATCTTGGCCATCATTTTCCTATAAAATCAAATAAAAACATTAGTTGCACTACCGGCAAATAATAAAAAGAGCCAAACATTAACTTTTGTGCCGACTTAATTTCGAGTGTGCGTAAAAGGTTTGATGCCTGGTATAAAAATATAAGGCTCATTATTAATGATACCGCGCCTACGTAATAACCACCGTAACCGTAATATGTTGGTAATAAACTAACTGGCAACAAAATTAAAGTTACAATAAAAGTAATTATAGCGCTTGCCCTATCGCGTTTTCCTGTTGGTAATAACCGAAAGCCTGCCAGTTTATAATCATCATCCAATACCCATGCAATGGCCCAAAAATGCGGGAACTGCCATACAAACTGTATTGCAAATAATATTAGTGCTATCTCGTCAATTTTTGGGTGAGCGCCTACGTAACCAATTAGTGGTGGTAACGCACCCGGTATAGCACCCACAAAAACGGCTATAGGCGATTTACGCTTTAATGGCGTATAAGCAAACGCATATAATAATATCGAGAACACCGATAAGTACCCAGTTGTAAGATTTAACTTGCCCAATAAGTAGGTACCGAATATGGCCATAAACAAGCTTATCACTAATGCTTGTCCATTGGTCATCCTGCCCGATGGTATTGGCCGGTCGGCAGTACGTCTCATTAAACGGTCAAGGTCTTTCTCAATAATCTCGTTAAAGCCGTTTGCAGCCGATGTAACAAAAAAGCCACCTGTTATTAATAACAACCATTTACTCCAGAAATCCCAGCTACTCCAATCAATAGGGCCGTTTACTTTGCTGCCAATAACAAACGATATTGAAGCCGAAAATACCACCAATAAGGTCAGCCTTAATTTAACCAGCTTTACAAAATCCTTCATTTACCTGCCCCCTGCACATTAACCGAACTAAATAAATTCAACAACAAATAAAATTGAGCACCAAATATTAAACTTGCCAAAACAATGTGCGATGCCTGCGCAAATGGCGGCAATGACCAGTACGATAAAAATATACCGGTAACTATCTGCAACATTATCATTAAAAAGGTAAAACTCATTAGCTGTTGCTGTATCGAATGTCTGTTAAAGCCTTTGCGTATCAACACATATAAAATAAGGTTTACTACCAATACTATAACGGCAACATCGCGGTGCTGTGCAAAAATATCGCCTGCACGTTGTACCCAACTATCGCGGTAGCTGCCTTCTAAGTGGCTTGCAACCGCATCTATTTTTTCACGCACCTCGGTGCCAAAAGTTATTTGCAAAATGCTCATCGCTAAAACCAGCAAGGTAACAATAGCTACAAATGGTTTGCTTTGCACTTTATACCTGCCCTGTACTTTTGCCATGTGGTAGGTAGCTATGCTTATAGCTAATATAGCCAAGGCAATAAGCATGTGTACCGTTACTATCCAAGCAACCAAGTTAGTTGATACCACTATCGATCCCAGCCATCCCTGAAAGCCCACCAGGATAAAGTTAAATACACTTAATACGACTATCAACTTACTGCTTTTCCAATATTTAAAAGAGTAAACAATGCACAGGAATAAGAATATTCCAGATATTGCGC
>NZ_JAQBOI010000094.1 GCF_028288105.1 Mucilaginibacter sp.
GCGTCTAAAAACTTTGCACATCTTAGCGTAAGCTTTATCTACCTCTATGAAACAACCTTTTTTTATCATACTGCTCCTCCTATTAACATCCACAATATTTGCACAAGACGTTACCATTAGCGGGAAAATAACCGACGGGACCGGCAATGCTGTTCCCTTTGCTACGGTGTATGTGAAGAATACTACAAAAGGTACTTCAGCAAATAGCGAGGGCGGTTACACCTTAAATTTAAAGCCCGGCCAATACGATGTGCAATACCGGGCAATGGGCTATAAGCAGGAAAGCCGTAAGGTTGATTTAAAAACTAACCAAAGTATCGACATAGTTTTAAAGACCGAAGATTATCAGTTAAAAGAAGTTTCTATTCGTGCCGGTGCCGAAGACCCGGCTTATGCTATCATCCGCAAGGCTATTAAAAAACGGAAGACCTACCTGAACGAGGTAAATGCCTACACCTGCGAGGTTTATATAAAAGGTTTGCAAAAACTGCTGGCCGCACCAAAGAAATTCTTGGGCGTTGATGTACAGAAGATGGCCCGCGAAAACGGGCTGGACTCCAACCGCCGGGGCATTGTTTACTTATCAGAGTCGCAATCAAAATACAGCTTTATGCGGCCGGATAAGGTGCACGAAGAGTTGATATCGTCAAAAGTATCGGGCAGCAACAGGGCGTTCAGCTTTAACAGGGCATCAGATATGCAGGTGAACTTTTACGAGAACCTGCAGGTTTGGGAAGGGCTTAGCAACCGCCCGCTGATATCTCCTATTGCTGATAACGCATTATCATACTATAAATATAAATACGCCGGTACTACTATCGAAAACGGCGAAACCATCAATAAGATCCAGGTTATTCCGCGCAGCGAGTATGACCCATGTTTTAGCGGCTATATCTTTATCCTGGAAGATAGCTGGCGTATACAGGGACTGGGCTTATATATCACAAAAAAGGCTAATATCAACTTTGTAGATACGTTAAAAGTTAGCGAACAGTTTTTCCCGGTGAATGGCAACGTATGGATGCCTGCTTCATTAAAATTTGAGTTCACAGGCGGCTTATTTGGCTTTAAAATTGGTGGTTACTTTATCTCGCTTTATAAAGATTATGACATAGACCCTAAACTGGACAAAAAACAGTTTGCCGAAGTACTGCGCATTACCAAAGGGGTAAACAAAAAAGATTCGACCTATTGGGAACAGGAAAGGCCTATCCCCTTAACCGACGAGGAGAAAACCGACTATAAAAAGAAAGCCGTACTGGCCGCCAAACGCGAGTCAAAACCTTATTTAGATTCACTGGATAAAGAACACAACAAGCTTAGCTTAGGCAAACTGCTTATAGGTGGCTACAATCACCGCAACAGGTACGATCACGAAAATTACAATTTCAACTCCTTATTGAGCTCGGTATCATACAACACGGTTGAGGGTTTAGCATTGGGTTATGGTGGCTCGTTCACTAAACAGATAGATAGCGTAAATAACCGTTATCTGAATATATACGGCAAGGTGCATTACGGCTTTTCTAATAAGTTATTTAATGCCACCGGTGGTATCACTATGCCGGTTGGTTCGGCTATGTTAAGTTTGGCGGGTGGGTCTGATGTGGTAGATATGAACAACCGCGAACCTGTCTCCTCATTAATGAATACTGCTTATACCTTATTAAACAGGCAAAATTTTGAGAAGCTATACCAAAAGCAATATGCATCGGCCACCATATCTAAACGTATTTATGGCGGATGGCAGGCAATTGCCGGCGCCGAGTGGGCAAACCGTAAATATTTATCAAACACTACCGACTACAGTTTCTTCCACCCAAAAGGACATGAGTTTACAAGTAACAACCCGCTTTCGCCGGATGTGGATGTACCCCTGTTTCCGGAGAACCAGTCGTTTAAAGTTAACGTGCGCACCACTTACGATTTTAGCAACCGGTATGAAACCTACCCTACCGGCAGGCGCTATGTACCGTCAAAATATCCAACCATCGGCTTAAGCTTTACCAAATCGGTAAAAAATGTATTTGGCTCTGATGCTGATTACAATCTTGTATCGGCAGATATATCTAAATCAGATATCCCTATGGGTTTTTATGGCAAGACATCGTTCTACGTGGGCGCGGGTAAGTTCTTTGATACCAAAAGCATTTACTATACCGATTACAGGCATTTTAGCGGTAACCAGGTATTATTTTACCAGGGCGGTATCAACAAGTTCCTGCTGCTCGATTATTACCGGTTCAGCACAGGTGACAAATATCTGGAAGGCCATTTAGAACATAATTTCAGCGGATTGGTCACCAACATGATCCCGCTTATCCGCAAGCTAAAACTACAGGAGATCATCAACGTAAATTACCTATCAACCCCAACACTGAAAAATTATACCGAACTGGGTGTAGGTTTCCAAACCAATATTGGCTTAAGGGTAATGTATGGTACATCGTTTAATAACAAAGTTGGCGGGGCTAATCAGGCTATAAGGATTGGGGCTAATTTTTAATTGTACTGTTACTTAAAGATAAATTATTAAATATTTAACTTTATAAACCTTACTCGTTTCAATTATGACCGCTTCAGATACTCTCGGGTTAGTTTCCATCCTGATATCAATTTGTGTCTTCATTTATACATATGTAACTAATACTAAAAAATACGAGCTTACATATCAATATAGATGTGAAGTACTAAAGTGGTTTAATGAAACTATACATGTTTTAATGCGACTTAAGCAGGAATGTAAACTTGGTTTTCCCAATCAAGATTTAAGAAATGAATTGCTTGCAAATTTATCGGCAAAGATCGAGATGGGAAGATTCTATTTTCCAAACGTAGATAAGGGAGATAGATTTGGTAAAGAGAAACCTTTCGCCTATAGAAATTATAGAAACCTGATGCTTGATTTCTTAGTATATGCCTATAATATTTATAACCGGGCAGATGCCGTTCGATACTTAAAACATGCGGAAATTTTACAAAAAGAATTTACCTCTTTATTATTTGAAACTTTTAACCCGACAGATTTTTTAAAAGAAACAAAAAAAGCAACAGACAGGACGTTTGTTAAAGAACTTCGTTTCGAAGATTTTTTAAACGAAAACCCAGAAACGTTAAAAGATTATATTTAGCATAACACTTCGGCTTAATAGCAAAAAACATAAAATCACTTACGATGAAAGCTTTAAGTACAACCGTTGTTATTCATGTTTCTGACATGAGCCGTGCTATTAAATATTATACTGGTGTTTTAGGGTTTAAACCCGATTTTGAGTTTGGCGATTATACGGGATTAACTTACGATGATGTTTGTATCCATTTAAGTGGCCCAAAAAATCAGGGTTTACACAAGGCACCAGGTAGCGCCCATTTTTGTATAGATTGCGATAAGGTTGATGCATATTATGATCGTATCAAAAAAAAGGGGGCAATTATAAATTGCCCCATAGATGATCGTATTTATGGAATGCGCGATTTTGCTGTAGATGATGAAGATGGCAATACATTAGTTTTTGGGATGGCGATAACCACTCAACAATAAAGGAACTAATTTTAAACCTGTCAGTCTGAGCCTGTCGAAGACCTAAACTCAAAATGGCATGAGACGTGTTCACGTTCACAGCCGTGAACACCATCATTAAAGCATAAATGACTGATAATGAATGATTTAAAAATAAGCTACTGACGAAATACCGTCACCATTAAATCCAAACCTGGCACAGGCAAACATGCACTATAATATAGTCGGTCATCCCCCCCGCAAAGATTTGTCATTACACCTTCAAAGGCCACGGGGTTTGATAACTCAGGATGATATATTAATCTTTCCTCATCTTCACAATTCCCAGCAGCTCTCCATCAGGCATTGTAACGCCTATTCGCTCAACGGCATGGTAACCCATTGCTTTATAAAGCGGTACACCCGGTAAAGTTGCGCCAAGTTCAAAACTGGTAAAGCCGTTAGCCTTTGCTGCATCTTCACAAACATTAATAATTTGGCGGCCTATACCCTGCCTTGCATGGTCGGGGTGCACAAAAAAGGCTCTTATCCTTGCAGCGTCTTTTGCTGGATCGAGTAAAGGATCTTCTACATCTTTATGCTGGTCGCCTCCAAACAGGGTGTTTCTTTTGCTCCAGCCACCGCAGCCTACCTTCACACCGTCCTTTTCGGCAACATAATAAGTGCCGTCTGTTATCAGCTGACTGTCAATGCCAAAAATGTATTTTATGGAGCTTTCTATTTGCCTATCTGTATAATAATCAGCGCTTAAGCCACGTACAGAAAGACCTATTAATTGCTGCAATTCGTCCACATCATCAAATGTTGCCAGTCGGGTTTTTATCATAACATATATTCAAAGTGACTAATATAGTTTTATGAATCTTTTCTTAAAGTCAAATTTCTCAAAACTCGTATCTCAATTTTCCGCTCAAAATCCTATCTTTGCCCATGCAAGAAAAAATCCTCATTCTTGACTTCGGTTCGCAATTTACCCAGCTTATCGCGCGCCGTGTCAGGGAGCTCAATATTTACTGTGAGATCCA
>NZ_JAQBOI010000098.1 GCF_028288105.1 Mucilaginibacter sp.
CGTATAGCCTACAGCATATAAAACGATCAGCGTTAACCCCAGCGTAACCGGGATGGTTATCAATATTGTGGCGCTTGCCTTTAACGACCGAAGGAATATGATGGCAACAATAATAGCCAACGCCAAACCTATCCATAAGCTGTCACTTACACTTTTTACAGATTCGTTTACAAAATCGGCTTGTACATAATATGGTTTTATAGATACGCCCTTAGGTAATACCCTTTGCAGTTCGGCCACTTTAGTAGTCATGGCGGCAGAAAGATCGACCAGGTTAGAATTGGGCTGTTTAATAACCGCTATCAGTACACCTTCGTGCCCATTAGCATTTATTTTGGTGTACTCGATGCCGGGGTTTATCTGGATCTCCGCAATATCTTTTAGCTGAATAACCCGCTTGCGGTTATTGCTCACCACCAGGTTTTGCAATTGCTCGCTGGTGTTTACGCTGGCATCGGTAACGGTTAGGTACAGCATCTTAAAATCAGACAAATAGCCGTTTGATTTAATGAATGCCGTTTGAGCGAGCGTATTGGTTATCATATCAGGCGTTAAGCCAAGCGAGCTCATCTTTTGGCGGTTTAAAACCAACCAATATTCTTTTGTTTTACCACCAATAACACGAATCTCTGACACACCATCAACCTGCGAAAGAAAAGGTTTTACGGTATATGTAGCCAGTTGCTTCAATTCAATAGGCGATAAACTATGGCTCTCCAATGTGTAACCGCTTACCGGCAGGATAGAAGGGTTCATCTTCTCTACGGTAACATCCACATCGGGCGGCAGTTGGTTTTTTATCTGCGCTATGCGAGATTCTATGCGCTGCTGGCTCAGATCAATATCTGCGTTCCAGTTCATGTAGGCAGATATTTCACAACTGCCACGGCTGGTGGTGCTGCGCACATAATGCAGATCTGGTACTTGTTTAACGGCGTTCTCCAACGGTTTGGTAACCGTAACCATCATCTTGTTTACCGGTTGCAGGCCAGCATCGGCAATGATCTTTATTTTGGGGAAAGTAATTTCGGGGAAAAGGGAAGTTTGCAACCGTGAATAGGCAAAACCACCGCCAAGCAGTATAATAAAAAGAACCAGGCTAATGGGCTTTTTATGGGTAATAAAAAAGTTATTCAGGCTGTTCATGGTTTTACAATTTTAACCTTCGCGGTATCTGCTAAACTATAATTGCCGGTAACCGCCACGCGATCGGCAGGGTTAAATTTGGGTGATAGGATCTCTATTTTACCGCCAGATTCTATACCTTTTTTAACTGGTGTTTTCACCGCTGTAGTGTCGTTTATCAACTTCATTACCCAAAATTCGTTCTGCGTTTCGTTAGATAGCACAGCCGATTTTGGCAAAGACGGCGCGCTACTTTTAGCTGTTTTAATAATAAGCACTTTGGCCACCAAATTTTCTGGAATAGGGTGGGTATTATTTACTTTAATAACAATGCCCTGCGTTTGCGAAAGCGTATCAACCGATGGCATTAGCGAAGCGATGTGACCGTTCAGCTTTTCACCATCGGGCAAGGTAAGCACCATATTTTGGTTGTTGGTAATTACACTCCTTAACTCGTATGGTAGTTGCAGTACAAAAGCAAAGCTCTCGCGGTCGCTGATGATGGCCAGTTGCTCGCCATCCTGCACATAATCGCCAACCTGATGCAGCAACTGGGTAACAAAACCACTGCGCGATGCCCGGATATTGTTAATACCCGAGAACTTGAAAGTGGTATCTAATACATTAATGGTATTGCCAATGCTTTGGGCTTCTTTAGTTTTAATGGTAAACATGAGCTGGCCTTTTTCTACATAATGTCCCGGCTGTACATTTACCTTTTGGATGTAACCAATAGCGTTTGCGCTTACATAATTCTTTTGTAGGAATGATGATGTAGCATTCAGCTCAATAGAATCTGCCAGGGCGCTGTTACCTATGGTGGTTACCGTTACCTGTGTTTGCGATTCGGCGGCGGCCTCATCAGCAGCGGGCTGGCTGCCACTGCAGGAATAAAGCGCTGTTAGGGCCAAACAGGCAAATAATATAGTTAATGGCTTGTAATATCGATTCATATTATCTGCTCCAGTAGTTAAGTTGATTAATGAGTTGTAACCTGCTAATGGTGTTTTGGGTAAGCAGGTTTTTTATAGTGAGGTAATTATTAACGGCCAATATCAGGTCGGCTATTTTAAGGTCGCCGGTTTGCAGCAGTTGGGTATCCACTTTTATCAGGCTTTCCGAATATTTAAACTGGTCGTTTATCTCGGCTATCAGTTTATCATATTCGCCTATCTGCTGGTTTAACTGGTTTATTTGCTGTGTGTATTGATTATTGAAAAACGCCTTATAACTGCGCTGTGTTTCCTGCTCTAACGACAATTTTTTATAGAGCAATTTACGCTGCCCACCATCATACAAAGGCATGCTTACGGTGAAGCCCACACTTGTGCCAAAATTTTTATAGTATTGAGCGGTAAGGTCGGAGTTGTAACCACCATCAGCAAAAACACTCAATTTAGGACGATAACTGTAGTCAATTAGCTTACGGCTGTTGGTTAGCCTTAAACTATCCAGCTGGTATTGTTTAAAAAAAATGCTGTTGCTGCTATCATATGCAAAGGATTTTTGCAACTCGGGTTTGGTGATCTCAAAAATCGCGGTATCGGCTACGCCGGATAAATAATTAAGGGTGGCATAATCGGTTTTGTATTGCAGCCTGGTTTGCGATAGCTGTAACTGTGCCTGTTTAAGCGTAACCAAAAAAGTAAGATAATCGCTTTGGCGGTAAACGTTGCTGCGGGTAAGTCGTTTTAGCAGGTCTTCTTCTTTACCGAGCAGGTCAACAATTTCCTGGTTAAACTTTTGTTGCTGCAGGCTGCCATAAGCGGTAATATATTGCCCAATAATTGTTCTGCGCAGGTCTTGTTCGGATAGTTTGATGCTGTTACGTAATGAATCGCGCTGTAAGCCCAGGCTTGCAAATTGCGCATTCAGATAATCCTTACCAATAAAGGCTTTGCTTATCGTTACCAACCCATTTAACGACTGCCCGTTGGTAATGGCTGACGAATAACCGTACCCCCTTATTACCGGCGCATATAAGCCTGCGCTGCTTGCGGTAACCTGGGGCTTGAATCCCGCCTTTATTCGCACACTATCTAACTGGGCCGATAATATCTGGTTGTTCAGATCCTTTAACAGCGGACTGTTTTTTACGGCCTGCTGCAGGTAATCATCCAAAGTTTTGCTTTGACCAAGGCAGGTAGTGCTAAATAAAAGAAATAGAAACAGGTTGATAAAGTATTTCATTCAGGGCGTTGACTATAGGCTATTAAGTTAAATTTTTCATCGTAAATATCCTGCCTAATTCTGTAAACATTTTGTGGGAGATAGGGGGATATAAAAAGATGCTTCGGATAGGTATATCCGAAGCATCATACCGGCCACAATCCCCTGATGAATAGCCGGGTTAATTATTAGTCTTTCGCTACTTTAATGAATTTGCCTGCGCTATCAAAAAGAAGGTCGTTGCCTTTTACTTCGGCCTCATAGTTTACTTCGCCGTTTGCTTTGGTTATTTTGGCGGCTTCTTTAATTACCGCACCTTTGTAATGTTGTTTTACATATACAATTATGGTTGCAGGCAGGGTAGCAGCATTTATTTCCATTTCAGATTCTACCTGTGCGCCATCAGCCTTAAACACAGCCGACATTTCGTTGTTGCCCTGTTTAAACCCGGCTTCAAAATCGCCTTTTTCTTTTTCCCACTTAATGGTTTTTACTGAAGGATAGGCTTTTGCAAATGCGCTTTTTACCGCTGCGGGTACCTGGGTTGAATTGATTTTTTGGGCCATAGCTGCTACGCCCATTAATGATGCTATTAAAATAGCCGCTGTTGTTTTGATGAATTTCATGTTTAGTAATTTTATACTAAGCTATCCACCAAACCTGTGCTTAATTTGGAATAAAACTGGAGGAATTTAGGATAAATTAAAATGCGACGGAAAAGATGTGAGTGTTGTTATCCTGTTCATAATCAAAATTATATCCATAGTTGTCACATATTTGCTTGCATAATGTTAGTCCTAAGCCTATCCCTTCAGATCCATCAGATTTATGGAACCTTTTAAGCACCTGGCCAAAATCAAAACTACCTTTACCTGTATTGCTGATGGTCAATTTTTCCGGTGCGAGTTTCAGGGTTAGTTCCCCGTTCTGGTAATTATGCCTGATAGCGTTACTGAGCAGGTTGTTTAATAAGATCTCTATGAGCGATTTACTTGCCTGTATTTTTTTATCCTGCAAATTGGTCACCAACTTAATGTTAAGTTGGTGTATCATTTCTTCGTGCTGGT
Source organism: Mucilaginibacter sp. (assembly GCF_028288105.1). Taxonomy (GTDB): domain Bacteria; phylum Bacteroidota; class Bacteroidia; order Sphingobacteriales; family Sphingobacteriaceae; genus Mucilaginibacter. The sequence continues at coordinate 4,362 of NZ_JAQBOI010000098.1, forward strand.
AAAGGCACTCTTCCAGCACTTCTTTTATATCAACATCCTGGTTATCAGGTATCAAACCATTCTCTATTTTGGCAAGCAATAACATTGATTTATTTAAGCGGGTTAATCGCGTAACGGTACCGTAAATATCATTCAGCAGTTTACTTTGTTTATCGGTAAACTCATCTGTCTGTACCAATGTATCCAGTTTAGAATTGATGACCGAAATAGGCGTCATTAACTCGTGCGAGGCATTTTCTGTAAAAGCTTTCAGGTTTTGGTAATCATTTTTTACCCTGTCGGCCATAGAGATAACGGCTTTATCAAGCTCTTTAAACTCATCTATGGTTGATGGAGTGGTGCTGATAACCGGATGGTTGGCCAAACTAAACTCTTTTAGCTGGAATAGTATTTTGTAAAAAGGTTTCCAGATGCTTTTTAATATCACCCGGTTAAGTACAATTAATATCACCAGTAGACTAACAATCACCCCAATAGTTATCAGGAATATAATTTGGATCAGATCCTCGGTCTCTACTTTAGATTGCGTTACCATTATCCGGTAATTATGCCCCAATACTTTTACCGAACTGATAAGCGCGCGGCCTGCCTCCATGTCTTTTTCATCCGCATCATGGTAAACGGTATCTAAAAACCGGCGTTCAATCTGTTTGTCGCCCAGCAGCATAAAAACTATTTGCTGATGGTTGTTTTCGTAAACATCAGGCAAGCGGTGGTTTTTGCTTACGTAGCTAAATACTTCGTTCTCTTCCAACACCAGATCCTTATCTATTTGGTTGGTTAAAATATGGCTGATGGTATAGTAATAAATGATGCCTGTAATCAGCATAATTATTACGGTTACGGCTATGTTAATGCGGTTATATTTGGTTAGCAGTTTCATGCTTCGGTAAATTTATAACCCATGCCATAGGCGGCCTGTATATAATCGTTACCACCGGCTTCAACCAGTTTTTTACGGATGTTTTTGATGTGCGAGTAAATAAAATCGAAATTATCGGCAATATCAATACTATCACCCCAAAGGTGCTCGGCGATGGCGCTTTTAGATACCACTTTGCCCTTATTGGCAATAAAGTACAGCAATAAAGAATACTCCTTACGTGTGAACTTAACTACAGCATTATTCACCTTAACCGTTTTAGCTGCAAGGTCAATATCTATTTCGTTAAACTTAAGATTATTGTTGCCATCAAAAGACCGTCGCCTTACAATAGCTGTAACCCGCGACTTAAGTTCTGATAAATGGAACGGTTTTGTGAGGTAATCATCAGCACCCAGATCAAGGCCGGTAAGCCGGTCATCAAGCGAGTCTTTTGCCGAGATAATAAGCACACCATCATTGTGCCCGTTATCTTTAAGATGCTTTACAATATCCAGCCCGTTACCTTGTGGCAGGGTAAGATCAAGTATAACACAATCATATCGGTAAACGCTAACCTTGGCCAAAGCAGATGTAAAGTCTTTTGCAGTTTCACAAATACTGTCGTTACCTGTAAAATAGGCTTCAATACTATCCCGCAGGCCGGTCTCGTCTTCTACTATAAGTATTTTCACTTTATAAAAATAGCTTTTTAAAATTTATGTTGTATGAACATGTAAGGTTAGTTTGCGCCCATTCTTCATCATTATACTTTTTGTTCCATCTAAACTCTCATTCCATTTTTGGCGATAATAAGAAAAGATATTGGAGGAATTCTGAAAGTTTACCAGGGCAGAATCGTTTTGATAAGTTTCGCTGAAGACTGATTGCTATTTAAATAACGTTGTATTTGCGATCAGGTAATATTGTTTCTGTGTGGTTTTATAAAAAATAGCTACTTATAGCTATTGTAATCCGTTTGTAAGATTTTCAACTTAGCTAATAGTTAATATTTGTCTTTTTGGATGCCAGATGGCTGTTTTTCTTAAATCATAAGTTAAAATATTGATTGAAAATCCACAAATATTAATCCATCTACTTTTATCTTTTTAACCGGGTCAAATAATACTGTAACCCAGACCGATTGTGACAAGCCAATGGCGAAGCCATGCTTATCTGCATTTGCCTATCTACATTTACTGAACCTAAAATTTTGAATATGGAATATGAGCTTAAAGCCAATTGGTATGTAGTTTATACTGTTCCTAACCTCGAAAAGAGAATCCATCAGGAGTTGGGTAAGAAAAACATAAAAGCATACCTACCTATGCAAAGTGTTATAAGGCAATGGAGCGACCGCAAAAAGGAGCTTAAGATACCTTTATTTCCTAATTACGTTTTCATAAATACTACCGAAAAAAAACGTCCATCCCTGTATGATATAAATGGAGTACTAAGGTTTATAACCTTTAATGGCAAGCCGGCAGTAGTTTCAGATGATGAGATACTAAGCATTATGCGCTTTGAAAACACTGTTTTTGATGTGGAACCCCATCTTGTACAGGGCGATAATGTAATTATTATAAACGGCCCCTTCACCGGTTTGCAGGGTAAACTTTTTTCTAAACGTGGTAAACAAAGATTTGGCATAAGGTTAAAATCCATCAATCAGTCATTATCTCTTGAGGTACCTATTTCATGCCTGCGTAAACTTCAATAGCTCTCCTATAGCAGCTTAATTTATCTGTAATCATTCATTTAATTAAAATTAGATATGTCAGTACAACCAACTTATCCTGGTGTATATGTACAGGAAATACCCAGTGGGGTACGTACAATTGTTGGGGTTGCTACCTCAATTACCGCCTTTATTGGTTCAGCTTTAAAAGGGCCGGCCAATGAACCTGTCACAATTAATAGTTATTCTGATTTTGAACGAACTTTTGGTGGCTTGTGGGTTAGAAGCATGATGGGCTATGCCGTGAAAGATTTTTATCTGAATGGCGGGAGCCAGGCAATAATTGTACGCATCGAGAATGGTGCAACCCCGTCAACAATTAATTTGCCTACGGTTAGCAGCCCGCTTGGTACCCTGGTTTTAAAGGCGGCCAGTAATGGCATTTGGGGAAACAGCCTCAAAGCGTCGGTAAATTATCAAACAAAAGATGCTGATAGTGTTGCACCAGATAAACGCCTGTTTAATTTAATTGTATTTGAGGATAAGGACGGTGGTATTAAAGAAACATTTTTAAATGTTTCTACCAATGCTAACGACCCGCGGTTTGTTACCAGGGTTTTACAGCAAAGTTCGGTATTGGTACGGGTTAGTGGTGTTGTGCCTGTAGGCCGGCCTGTTGCAAGTGTGGCTTTAAATCCTCCGGGAAGCGGCTTTACCTCGGTTGCTGCCGCAGGCGGAGCCGATGGGATTGATTTAACCTCAGTCCAGTACCTGGGCAGCGAGGTAAATAAAACGGGTATTTACGCATTAAAGAATGTGGATCTGTTTAATTTACTAAGTATACCGCCAGCAGTAAGGGGTGGGGATACCGATGTACAGGTATACAAACAGGCTATGAAACTTTGTGTAGCCAAACGAGCCATCCTTTTGGTGGATTCGCCGGCAGCATGGGAAGCATCTGCCGCTAATGCACCTGCAAACGCAATAGCGGGTTTAGGCGCGCTTGGCTTAAACGGCCCCGATTCGCGTAATGCAGCGCTTTATTTCCCAAGAGTTAAACTGGCCGACCAGTTGCGCGATGGGCAAACAGATGTTTTTGTGCCCAGCGGAATAATAGCCGGTGTTATTGCACGTACAGATACCACACGAGGCGCATGGAAATCGCCCGCAGGTATTGATGCCTCATTAAACGGGGTGCAGGGAGTAAACGTCGCGCTTTCTGACGAAGAGAACGGGCAACTGAATCCTTTAGGTATAAACGTACTCAGGAATTTCCCTATAGTAGGTAGTGTGGTATGGGGTGCACGTACATTAAGGGGCGCCGATCAGTTAGCAGATGATTATAAATATGTTGCCGTAAGGCGTACAGCTCTACTTATTGAAGAAAGCCTTTACAGGGGTACACAATGGGTTGTTTTTGAACCTAACGACGAACCGCTTTGGGCGCAAATACGATTAAATGTGGGTGCTTTTATGCATAACCTTTTCCGCCAGGGCGCTTTCCAGGGTACTACACCTAAGGATGCATACCTGGTGAAATGTGATAAGGAAACCACTACCCAAAACGATATAAACCTGGGGATAGTTAATATCCTGGTAGGCTTTGCTCCGTTAAAACCGGCAGAGTTCGTATTTATTAAAATTCAGCAATTAACCGGACAAATAGACACTTAATAAATAAGAGTAATATGGCACAGTTTACAGTTAATACCCAACGCTTTGATCCCTACAAGAATTTTAAATTCCGTGTAAAATGGGATGGCCGTTATGTTTTAGGGGTGAGCAAGGTAGGCGGTTTAAAAAAAACAACGGAAGTAGTAAAACACCGTGAAGGCGGCGATCCAAGCAGTAGCCGAAAATCGCCGGGCCGTACCGAGTATGATGCGATATCGCTTGAGCGCGGAGTTACGCATGATGCGAGCTTTGAACAGTGGGCCAACAAAGTTTGGAACTTTGGTTCGGGCCTTGGTTCGGAGGTATCATTAAAAGATTTTAGAAAAGACATCATTATAGAACTTTATAATGAAGCAGGCCAATTGGCTATAACTTACAAAGTTTATCGTTGCTGGGTATCTGAGTACCAGGCCATGCCTGATCTGGATGCCAATGCCAATGCTGTAGCTATACAGCACATTAAACTTGAAAATGAAGGCTGGGAACGCGACTATGAAGTTGTTGAACCTGCCGAGCCTTCATTTACCGAACCATAAAGCATTTAACTGATGCAAGCCCTTACGCCCGCCGATCTGTTGCAGCTTTGGGAAACAGGCAGTGAGCAAACGCTGATTGAAAGATCTCTTTTGCTTTTGGCTAAAGCATTGCCCGAACAAACACCCGCTTCGCTGGCAATGTTAAGTATAGGCGAACGCGACGAAATGTTGCTATGCCTGCGCGAATATCTTTTTGGCACAAAACTAAAAAACACAGCTGCCTGCCCTAAATGCGCCGATATTGTAGAATGGGAAAGCAACAGCCGTGATATGCATCTGCAACCTGTGCCGCCGTTACCGGCAAACAGTGTATTTGAATTTGTTAAGGAAGATCTTAGTATCAAATACCGGCTTCCTAACAGCACAGATCTGTTGAAGGTTATTCGTAACGCCAACTCCTATATTGCTGATCCTAACAAATTGCTTACAGATTGTATAATTGATATTCAGCATAATAGTGAGGCAATACAGGTAACAAATCTGGATGCCGAAACCTTGCAGGCGCTTGAAGTACAAATAAGTAATGATGACCCGCAGGCAGATATTGGCATGATGCTGAACTGCCCTGTATGCTCTAATGAGTGGGAGGCCAAGTTTGATATTTTAAGCTATTTATGTACAGAGATAGATGTTTGGGCCACACACCTTTTGCACGAGATCTATCTGCTGGCATCTGCTTTTGGATGGGCCGAAAAGGATATTTTAAACATGAGCCCGCAAAGGCGCACAATGTATGTTAAGCTTATACAAGCATGAGTTCTTTTATCAGCAGCCTTATTAACCGCCATACACTTAAGAGTGATATTGTAAAGCCGAGGTTAATGACCCTGTTCGAATCTGAAAGTTTAAACAGAAACGCGGCTGATATAAACGGGAGTAACATTGATGTATTCGGTGTTGAGCAAACACAGAATAAGCCTATCCTGAAAAATACATCCATTAGGGATTTGAAAGGTGACGATATACCCGATGCGCCTTTAAACACTATATCGCCTACAACGCGAGCAAAGAATGTTGGTAAAGAGCCGGAAGCTGTTGAAGCTACAAAACCAAATCCTTTTGTAAAATTTAAACCGGCAGAAGAAGATAGGCAGCCCAAACAGGTAAATGCTTTTGCCAAAGAGCCGGAAATAACTGATCCGTATTTCCCTGTTGAAAACAAGGTGAAAGTTACTACAGGTAAATCAGACATAACAACAGTTAAAGCTGTAAATGACTTAACCGCTTTTCCTAACAGAAATACGAAAGAAAAAATTGATGCCCCCCAGCCTATAAATACCTATTCAAAGCAGGAGGAGGCAGAACCTGAAAGCATGCAGCGAAGTGCGATCTTAAATGACAATATTTATTCTCAGTCTGCATATTTTACAAAGACACTTCCTTTAAAAGATACACTGCATCCCGAGGTAAAGAAGCCTTCCATTAAAGTTACAATAGGGCAAATAGATGTAAAGGCAATTCCGGATATGCAACCTGCCCGTATTAAAAATAAAACAACAGAAGCACCACGCATGTCGCTGGATGATTATCTGAAAATGAGAAATTCAAACTAATGAGCACAGCGCTGGCCATTGCTTCCGTAACACACGTTTTAAAAGATCTGTTAAACAACGGGGTCATTGATAGGGACATAACAGGCGTTGTAGGCGGCAACGTAGTAGTAACGGCCCTGGCACCCGATAAGATAGACACCAGTACAAACGAGCATACCCAGCTTAATCTGTTTATGTACCAGGTTTCGCCAAACGCGGGGTGGACGTCGCAGGGGTTGCCATCAAGAAACAGCAGTGGCGACCTGATAAGTAATCCGCCACTGGCGCTCGATCTTCATTATCTGTTAACCGCTTATGGTACGGTTGAGTTACATACCGAAATCTTGTTGGGATATGGCATGCAGCTACTGCACGAAAATCCTATACTAAGCAAAAGCGCCATTAAAAACTCGCTTTCGCCGCCGCTGAATGTTACAGGGAATGATCTTCCGGCCAATTTAAAGGCACTATCCACCTCCGAGCTTGACCAGCAAACGGAGTTGATAAAGATTACACCGCAGGCCCTAACCGTTGATGAGTTATCAAAACTATGGACGGCTTTTCAGGCCAAATACAGGCCTACTGCCGCTTATAAAGTAACGGTGGTGCTTATAGAAAGTAAAAGGTCGTTCAAGGCATCACTGCCGGTTAAAGACAGAAATATATACGTGCTGCCTTTTAAGCATGCAACTATTGATAAGATACTATCACAAAAAACAGATGCTGATGTAGCAGTTGAAGGGCAAAAAATATTACCGGGCTATAACCTGGTATTGCGGGGTGCATCGTTATACGCAGATAATCTTACCGTTAAAATAGACGAGTTTAACATTACGCCGGATAGCTCAAAAATTACTGATTCGCTTATAACAGTAAAACTGCCTGCCGAACTTAAAGCGGGTATACACGCGGCACAGGTGGTGAACACCATAAATATGGGGACACCAGAAACGCCACACAAAGGGTTTACATCTAACTCGCTGGCATTTATACTTAGCCCGCGCATAGTAAGCGTAACAGCAAACAACATTACAGGTGCCGGCAATGCACCAAGGGCTGCAGATATCGTTTTGAACATAGAGCCTGCTTTGGACGAAACGCAAAAAGTGATTTTAATGCTGAATGAGATCCCTGCGGATCTGTCAAAAGATGCGGCTTTTTACAGCTTTTTAGACCCTGTACTTACCATAGCCTCCCCCTTTGTTCCCATTAAAAAAATAACATTTAAAGTTAAAGGGGTAAAAGCCGGAAAGTACCTGGTACGGTTACAGATAGATGGTGCGGAAAGCCCGTTAACGGTTAATGCATCCGGGGTTTATGATACGCCTAATATTGTACTGCCATGAGCACGCAAACCTATACCGATTGGACCGAAGCAAACCAACGCTACCTTGCGGCTTTATTGAGCGAAATAAAAGCAGAAATGAAGCTGCACATGCAGCAGCAAGAAAACGATGGCTTGTATAACGATTGGTTAGTCGCGAAGAAACTTACAGCAGATGTTAGTGCATCGTTACCCAATCCCGCGGCTATTGATGAACTTTGCAGGATACTTAACTTATCTATTTTCGAGAGAAAGATCATACTGCTATGCGCAGGTGTCGAGCTTGACGAAGAGCTGAGCCAAATGGTTTTCGCGTTTACGCAAACATCAGTTCTGCCAACATTCAGGCTGGCTTTGCATTCGCTTACAGACGCCCATTGGAGCGCTTTTTCCCCGGTATCACCATTACGTTATTGGCGTTTGATAGAGTTAACCTCTGGAGAGTTAATGGCCGGTAGCCCGCTGAAAATTGATGAGCAGGTGCTGCATTATCTAACAGGTGTGAATTATATGGACGAGCGGTTAACAGAATTGCTTGAGTCTGTTGATAATGATGATGAGCTTGTGCCCTCACAGCAAACCCTGGCAAACCAGGTTACAGATGCATGGTCTCAAACAAATAACCTGGTTAGGTTAATTCAATTGGTTGGTGCCGATAATTCAGATAAAAGAGCGATTGCCAAAACGGCGGCGTTAAAAGCCGGCTATCAGTTATATGCGGTAAACGCGGGCTATCTCCCTTCGGGGAAAAGCCTTAGCGAATTTATCCGTCTTTGGAACCGCGAATCGGCATTAAACAATTTCGCTTTATTCATCGATTGCTTAGAAAGCGATCTTACAGATAAAACCACACTGCAGTCGGTAACAAATGTTGCCGAAAATGCCAATGGGCTCACCTTTATAAGTACAACAAATACATCGCTTGATTTAAAAAGGCAGCAGATAGTACTTAATGTTAATAAGCCTACCATTAAAGAACAGCTGATGCTATGGCAAATGTATTTGAAACCCGAACTAAAATATACCGGGCAAGACCTTAGCCGATTAGTATCGCAGTTTAATATGAGTACTAAAACTATTCGTATGACTGCCTTAGAGGCCAATCATCAGTCGCAAAATGGCAGCTCGGCAAAAAATGGGAAAAGCATTTGGAGCATGTGCTGCGCCGAAACCCGCCCTCAACTAAACGAGTTAGCAGAAAGGGTTATCCCGGTTGCCAGGTGGGATGATCTGGTTATCCCCCAACAGCAAAAAGAAATATTAAAAGAGATAGCTATACATGTGCAGCACCGCATAACCGTTTATGATGACTGGGGTTTTGCTGCCAAGAGCGCAAGGGGTTTAGGTATAAGCGTACTTTTTTATGGTGAAAGCGGTACGGGTAAAACAATGGCTTCAGAGGTGCTGGCAAATGAATTACAGCTCGATCTGTATCGAATTGACCTAAGCCAGGTAGTTAACAAATACATAGGCGAAACAGAAAAAAATCTGAAGAAAATATTTGATGCCGCAGAAGATGGCGGTTCTATATTGCTGTTTGATGAAGCCGACGCCTTGTTTGGCCGCAGGAGCGAAGTAAAAGATAGCCACGATCGATATGGAAATATCGAAGTCAGTTATCTGCTGCAGCGAATGGAATCATACCGTGGTCTGGCTATTTTAACCACCAATATGAAAGGCGCTCTTGATAACGCGTTTCTGCGCCGACTTCGTTTTGTAGTTCAGTTCCCGTTCCCTGATACCGCCCAGCGGAGTGAAATATGGAAGCGCGCCTTCCCAAAGCAAACCCCGACCCTGGACCTTGATATGGAGAAACTTGCAAAACTTAATGTGGCTGGCGGGAACATAAAGAATATTGCCATGAACGCATCTTTTATAGCCGCCAATGATGGCCAGCCGGTGCAAATGGCCCACATATCGCGCGCGGCAAGAAGCGAGTATACTAAGCTCGAAAAAATGCTGAGCAGCTCAGAAATTAACTACTGGTGATAAAACAAGATCAGGACATTGAATTGGCTATTGATAAAATAGTGCTCCACGGTTTCTCTCCCAAACAATCAAAAGGGTTAAAAGAGGCGGTTGAGTTTGAATTAAGCCGTCTGATAAAAGAGCGCGGTTTACCTTCTGAAATAAGATCAGGTGGTAATTTTGAGCAATTGCCCGGCGGTAATTTTAATGCAAAAGCAGGGTCGAGCCTTAAAACGCTTGCTTCGGCTATATCTAATCACGTTTACAACGGATTTAGCGAACCTAAAAGCCCAAAACCGAATAAATTATGACATCATTCACCGGTTCGCCTTATCTGATAAAGGGGGGTATAGTATTGGTAGACCCGCAAACGTCGGCAATACAGAAGGTAATAGCCCTGCAGTACAACCCTGATACGCTGACCCGTACAATGCAGGTTCACGGTACAGGAGGCGAGGGTAACAGCCGTTCGGAGGCCTTGCGCCTTACTGGCCCACCTACAGAAACTATTAAGCTCGAAGCGGAGATAGATGGAACAGACCAGTTGGAGGCTGCCGATAAGCTAACATCAAAGGTTGGCATACAACCACAGTTAGCGGCGCTCGAAATGATGATCTATCCAACAAGCGGGCACCTTATAGCTAACAACAATATAGCAAAGGTTGGTACAATAGAAATTGCACCAATGGAATCGTCACTTGCACTGTTCATCTGGAATGCAAACCGTATTATCCCGGTCCGTATAACTGAATTTAGTATTACCGAAGAGGCTTTCGATGTAAACCTTAATCCAATTAGAGCCAAGGTAAGCCTTGGCATGCGTGTGTTGAATATTGATGACCTTGGGTTTAACAACAAGGGCGGTAACCTGTATATGAGCTATCAGCAGAATAAAGAAAGCCTTGCTGCAATGTTCATCTCCGGGTCGTTAAGTAAACTGGGTATAAAAGCAATAGTATGAGCACATCAATACAATCATTACTACAGCAAAGCGGGCTAAAAACCAATACGTTCTCATCTGCAAGCAGGTATTATAGTATTGATACCACAACAATGCAGGATGTGAATGGTAACAGCATTACTTATCTGCGCAGGAGGTTTTTACCTCAGCCCGATCAGTTTTTTAAATTGCAGGAACATACCGTTTTACAGGGCGAACGGCTTGACCAGGTTACCGTTCAATACCTTGGTGACCCGGAACGTTACTGGCAAATTTGTGATGCCAACAATGCTATGCGCCCCGAAGAACTGATAGAAGAACCGGGCAGCAAAATAAAGATCACATTACCTGAAGGTATCCCAGGAAACAGCAATGCTTAAAGGAATATATCTTACCCTGTTAATTGGTCCGGGTGTACCTATCCCGGCCCCACAGGTATTGGTAGATGCGCTTAGCAATATTCAGGTTACAAACAGTAAAGACCGCAGCGGTTTTCAGATAAGTTTTTTAACCGGCAAAAATTCGAGCATTATTACCACTATGCTGCCGGCCGGTTTTTTTGACCCCATTACTACGCGGGTAATTTTAATAGCCACGCTTAACGGCATCCCTAACGTAATAATGGATGGGCTGGTTACCAATCATCAATTGGGGCCATCTAACGAACCCGGTAAATCAACGTTGACCATTACCGGTGAGGATTTGAGCTTGGCTATGGATATTATCGATATGATAATTCCATATCCTGCTATGCCCGAGGTAGCAATAATAAATCTGATACTGGCTAAGTATGCATTTTTAGGCGTTGTGCCGCTGGTAATACCGCCAATTATATCGCTGATACAATCGCCAACAGAAACCTGGCGCACCCAACCAAAAATGACCGACAGGGCATATATTAAACAGTTGGCAAGCAAGTGCGGGTATTTGTTTTTTGTTGAGGCCGGTCCATTCCCGGGGCAAAGTATTGCCTATTTTGGCCCGGATGTAAATGTGCCTGTGCCGCAACCTGCATTAACAGTAAATATGGATGGCGCCACCAATGTAGAGAGTATAAGCTTTTCACTTGATGGCCTGGCAAAAAAGGTGCGGATCTATACCATTATGGATCCTATCACCAAAAAGATACCTATACCAATACCAGTACCAAATATTAACCTCTTTAAACCGCCAATGGGTGCAAGACCGACACCCCCTGCAAAAATTGAGTTTGCCAGTGATGTTGCACAATCAGATGCAACAGAGGCGGCCCAAAGCATACTTGGTTTTTTGCTAAACAATTCGGCAGCGGTGAGCGGCAGTGGCTCGCTTGATGTTTTGCGGTACCAGCATATACTTAGATCAAGGATGATGGTAGGCGTAAGAGGGGCGGGGATAACGTATGATGGTATGTATTTTGTTGACAGCGTAACACATAATATTAAACCTGGCGAGTATAAACAAAGCTTTACCCTGTCGCGCGATGGGGTAATATCAAACACACCTTTTGTATTAACATGAGTACAGGCCCTTTCTTTGGAAAATACAGGGGGACAGTAATAAATAACCTTGATCCGGACATGCGCGGGCGGCTGCTGCTATCCGTCCCCGATGTGTTGGATCTAATACCAAGCTCCTGGGCTGAACCCTGTGTTCCGCTGGCCGGCCCCACCGGCCCTCCAATGGGGGTTTACATGGTACCACCTATTGGAGCGGGTGTTTGGGTTGAATTTGAGCACGGAAGCGCCGATAGGCCCATTTGGGTTGGCTGCCGCTGGGGGCTGGCATCAGATGTGCCACCATTATCAAAAGCCGGGTTGCCTGTATCTCCCAATATAGTTATGCAAACAGTAGGGCAAAACTCGTTCGTAATAAGTGATCTGCCGGGGCCTACCGGGGGGATAATGCTTAAAAGCGCTAGCGGGGCTAGTTTAATAGTAAACGATACGGGTATTTATATCCAAAACGGAAAGGGTGCCACTATTACGCTGGTGGGCCCAACTATAACGATTAATAATGGGGCTTTAACAATAATATAGATCTGCTTATGCCTGGATTTTTACTTCATATGGGGGCAACAGTGCAATGTGCGCACGGCGGCCAGGCCCAGCCAACTGTTACCAGTACAAGGGTTACGGTTAGCGGCCAGCCAATTGTTACCCAGGCAGCACCATATACAATAGCCGGCTGTTCGTTCAATGTTTCGGGGGCGCCTGTGCCATGTGTTACAGCACAATGGGTAACAGGGGCTACTCGGGTAACATCTGATGGGTTGCCGGTTTTGCTTTTAGATAGCCAGGCAATTTGCGTGCCTAATGGTACCCCTGCGCTTATCGTATCTACACAAACAAAAGTTACCGGCACTTAATAAAATGGATTTAAAATTCCCCCATCAGTTTAATAACCTCGGCCAAACTGCCCAAACCAGCTACGAAGAACATATACGTACGCTGATAGAGCAGGTGCTTTTTACAAGCCCGGGCGAGCGCGTTAACCGCCCCGATTTTGGAAGTGGCCTGTTAAAGCTTGTGTTTGAACCCAATAGTACCGAAATGGCAGCAACAACGCAATTTTTGGTACAGGGATCATTACAACAATGGCTTGGGCACCTTATAGAAATAAACGCTGTACAGGTTAATACAATCGATTCGGTTTTAGAGGTGGTGGTAAGCTATACCATCCGTAGTACACAACAAAATTTCACCGTGCAATTTTCAAGCTAAGAACAAATGCAATACCACTGCTGTAGCGAAATAAGAAGGAATGCGGTTAAAGCCCATGCCACGTTAAATGGTATCGATTTTTTAGAGGTACTTGATAACCCGGCAGATGCAAATGCCGACAGGCAAACTACGCTGTTTATTCATTTTTTGAAACCAGTATCGCCGGTCACGCTTACAAAAGCAAACTTTACGATAGAAGGAGGTGAACGGATAAAGGGTGTAAAGGTTATCGAGGTTAAAGCAGTAGCAGTTGCATCTCCTTTAGTTTCCGATTCGCGGGTTTTACAGATCAAAGTAAATAAGTCGGGCGATTTTTCAACTTATAAGCTTCGCCTTATCAAGGATGAAGACCATCCGCAACCACCTGCAAATTTTGATAGTATACTTTCAGAGGTTGATTTTTCCTTTAAAGTACTTTGCCCAAGTGATTTTGATTGCCAGCAGGATACTTCATGTGAAAAACTCCCAGCCCCTATACCGGATATAAATTACCTGGCGAAAGATTATTCGAGCTTTAGACAGTTAATGCTCGACAGAATGTCGCTGTTAGCCCCCGGGTGGACAGAACGTAACCCTGCTGATCCCGGCGTTGCTATTATTGAACTGCTGGCCTATGTGG
>NZ_JAQBOI010000107.1 GCF_028288105.1 Mucilaginibacter sp.
TCCATATTACAGCAGCTATGTACCAGGCCAATGCCCGCCACCGCTGTTAACTGCCACTGCGCGTTTAAGGCACGCGATGTACGTGCACCATAAGTAAGGTAAGCGTTATGCTGATCGTACCACTGCCCCTTGCCACAGGCTATTTCGGAAGCATCTACTCCTGCACCAGCGGTTATAGAGTCGCCAATGTATTCTATCATTCGCCTGGGCTGGTTAAACGGCAAAAGCTTTTCGCATATCAAACCAACAAATTCCATGTAACCCATGCCCGATTCTGTATCCTTACAAATAAGCAGGGTATGCTCACCGTTAGATAAACCCTTAGCAATTTGGATGGTATTTGTTTTACCCGTTGTTTGGATGCGCTGTGGCTTACCATCTATAACCACTTCTATGTAGTTATGCGTTTTGCCAAAAAGCTCTTCGTCGTTTATTAACAACTGGCAGGAGGGGCCTTTAAATTTTGTAGTAATATATACGCCGGGTGACCAAAATTTTGGCTTTTCGGGATTGGTAAAATCTACCCGGCCGGTATATTTAAAATATTTGTTATCGGCTTTAAACAGCTTGAGTTTGGGTGATGCTTTCCCTGATGCAAATGCGGCAGATAGCAATAAAGTAAAAAGTATACTGAAGTAAGTTTTTCTCATTATAGATGGTACAATCGGTCAGCATAAAATTAAACAACCTTAGTTCATCACCCTAATACTTTTATAACAATTTAGGCATAAAAAAGGGTGGATGCTTTGCAGCATCCACCCTTTTAATAGTACTTTATAAGAACATTAGTTATTATCGTCTTCAGGATCATCTGTTGCCAGACCTACAACTTTGTAAACTTTTTTATTGTCGTTGTCGCGTTGCTCCTGGAAATAAGTTCCGTCTGGTGCAACATATAATTTCTCACCGTTAACTTTTATTTTACGGCTATCTTCCGGCAATGTTGTTAAAATATCGCCTATTTGGTAGGGCTGGTAATCGGCATCAGAGCCGCCGCCATCTGTATTCAGTTCACCATCTTTACCGGCAACTTCATACACAACAGTACCGTCATCTTTAGTTACCGCACGGTAGTAAACACCGTTCGATTCGTAGTACTGCTCACCATTAATGGTTATCGCATCTGCTTTTGAAGGTAATGAATTTACCTGTGCACCAACCGGTGGTTCAACCACAGTATATTGGTTATCGTTTTGCTGATAATACAATCCATCGCTATAGTAGTATTGGTAATCGCCCCAATAGAATGGGTAATATCCGTAAGGCAATACACCTATGCTGAAACCAATTCTTGGCAGGTAGTATGAGTTATAGTAACCACGATAATTATAATAACCACGGTTAAAATAGCGTGAGCCATAACCACCTCCGTAACCATATCCATAACGGCCATAGTTACCACCACGGTATCCGTTTGAACCACGGTAAGTGCCACGGCCATAGTTACCGGTATAAGGGCGGCCTACATTTGGACGGTGACCAACACTTGCGCTGTTGTTATAACCATTTGGCCTAATACCAACATTTGGGCGGTTAAAACCACCCGGCCTGCTTACGCCAACATTGCCGTTTGACGGGCGGGTAAAACCACCCGAAGGGCGACTCATACCAACGTTTCCGCCGGAAGGGCGACTAAAACCGCCCGATGGACGGCTTACGCCAACATTACCACCTGATGGCCTGCTAAAACCGCCACCACCACCGCCTGATGAAGGACGACTAATACTGCCGCCGCCGCCACCACCACCGCCTGATGAGGGTCTGCCGCCACCGCCACCGCCGCCTCTATGCTGTGCGTTGGCAGAAAGGCCCAAGCCCAGGAATAACATCCCGCTTAGGGCCACACCTAATAATTTTTTATATCCTGTTTTCATTTTGAATTTTATAATCGATCAGCCTGTTAATGCTGAAGTGTATATATGACTACGAAATACATCAACGGTTTAATTGATGTTTAATTATTTTTATACAATAAATGAGCCGCTAACAGCCCTATTTGTCAGGCTTATATCCTTATTAGACATCTTCGGATATAAACAGGAAATCTTCATCAAAATTCAGGCTGATAAAACCATCGTGTGTAGTAATGAATTCATTGCTTCCCTTAGCCGCCAAACCGCTGGTTTGCAGGTTTAAATATAGGGATAAGATGCGGATAAATTCGCCGGCTGGTTTCCATTTGCTAAAGCCTGGGTTTACAGCGTATATTTTTCGGTCGCCACTAAATATTACCAGGTTAATTTTATCAGCAAAGGGCATAAAATCATCCAGGGTAACATCGTCAGCAACTATGTTAACCGCTTTGTATTCGTTTTCTATGAGATAGTTTAAAGCGGCTTCAACGAGCGTGGAGTTACCCTGCGGGATAAGTTTTACATCAGATTGCAGGCTTTCGTCAATTTCATCCGCTATAATAATGTCTATCTTTATTTCGTAGATGTTTATTTGTTCGGCAACCAGGGGCGTAGTAATAACCGTTGGGCTCCACTCCAGCAGCTGGCCAAGTAATTCTTCGGAAAAGTTATTTAGCCCGAGCACCAGCAGTGCCGGTTCCTGTTTTTCGCGAACAATGTGGTGGGATGACATTATATTATATACAGATGAATAATTTGTCAAAGGTAATTTAAATAAATAGTTTTAGTATTCGTTAGCAGGTGGCCGGAAATGATATTCAGATAAAGCGTAAGATAATTCATATTGATATGGACGCATTTTACGCATCTGTTGAGCAACGCGACCATCCTGAATATCGCGGCAAACCACTGGTTGTTGGCGGCTTGCCCGAAGGGCGGGGAGGCGTTGTTGCCACCGCCAGTTACGAAGCACGTAAATTCGGGATCCGCTCGGCTATGCCATCTAAGCAGGCATTACAGCTTTGCCCGCATGCTATTTTTGTAAGGCCCAGGTTTGCCGCTTATAAAGAGGTATCACAAAAGATCCGCGAGATCTTCGGCCGTTATACCGATCTGATAGAACCTCTTTCCTTAGATGAAGCCTACCTGGATGTTACCAACGACAAGCTGAACATAGGCTCGGCAATAGAAATTGCCCAACAAATAAAACAAGCTATAAAGGATGAACTAAACCTTACTGCTTCGGCAGGGGTATCTGTAAATAAGTTTGTGGCCAAAATTGCTTCGGATATTAAGAAGCCAGACGGGTTAACCTTCATAGGCCCATCATCGGTGGAGAGTTTTATTGAAAACTTACCAGTAGAAAAGTTTTACGGAGTAGGTAAGGTTACTGCCGATAAAATGAAGAAGCAGGGCCTGTTTACGGGTGCCGACCTAAAGAAGCTAACAGAAAATGAAATGATAGCGCAGTTTGGCAAAGCAGGCGCGTTTTATTATCGTATAGTAAGAGGCATTGATGACCGCGATGTACAACCGCATCGTGAAACAAAATCAATGGGCGCCGAAGATACCTTTGCTTACGACCTTACAGGCATCGATGAGATGTATACCGAGTTAGAAAAAATTGCCAAAACAGTGCACGACCGCCTGCTCAGGTATCAGCTAAAAGGCCGCACTATAACCCTTAAAATAAAATACAGCGATTTCAGGCAGATCACCCGGAGTTTATCCCTGCCAAATTGTATTGACGATTTTAGTATCATATTAAATACATCTAAAACCCTGCTTGCTGCTACCGATACCGAAAACAGCCGCATAAGATTACTTGGAATTACCGTTTCAAATTTTATCCCTGTAGAAACAAAATCCATCCCACCATCTGACCAGCTAAGCCTGTTTGATATTTGAAATAATTCAAATAAAGCACAATATTTCAATAATTATCTTAAAAAAACAGTTCTAACGCTGTTATATTTTAGATATATGTCATTTTATTGATAAAAAAGGCATTTTACACCCTGCTAAAACAGTCGATTTGAATGAATTTCTCATTTTTTTTGTGATTTTTTAAAAATAATTATAAAAAAATATGATTTTTATTGACAAATTGATTTTAATATTCTTATTTTAGCATATGCAATTGAAAGAAGCCAAGCATATTTTTATATTTTTCTTAGTATTTGATACTATTGGCTCAATCATTTTAACTGTTTTTAAACAAAAAACCGAAGCTTTAAAGACTTTATCTGCAAAAATTAAGGCCGAAAGCAAAAAAGAGGCATCCCAAGCAGGAGTTTATCCCGTTAATAGGTCCAAAATATTTGAAAACAGGTTAAATCCATTACAATTATTTGCATACAACACAACAACTGCATTAAACACCGCGACAGTTTATATAAATGGATCAAATTACAAATTTAGTAAACCGGCATCAGCTTACAGGTTGCACCCTGAGCTGATGCTGTTTCCGAAGCACTCCTTTTGGTGAACTACACGGGCCGATAGTTAAAGATCGCTCCCCCATAATACTGACCCTAATACTAACTATTAACTAACCCTTTCCTTTTAAAACAAAAAAATGAAAAAAATTGTACCCTTTGGAATCCTCGTTATTGTTGTTATCCTGGCGTTTATATACCCGGGTAACGTAGCGGCGGCCAAACCCGCAACAACTTACAATGGTGCTGACATTGCCTGGATGCTTATCTCTACCGCCCTTGTATTATTAATGACACCGGGCCTTGCCTTCTTTTATGGCGGTATGGTGCGCAAAAAGAACGTTATCTCTACAATGCTGCAAAGCTTTGTTTGTATGGGCCTTATTACTATCATCTGGGTAGTATTTGGTTTCAGCATGGCTTTTGGCGATGATGTAGGCGGTTTAGGCTTAATTGGTAACCCTAAATCATTTTTCATGATGCAGAACACTTTAGGTGTTGCCTGGTTAGGTGGCACCATCCCGGTTATTCTTTTCGCTATGTTCCAGTTAAAATTCGCGGTTATTACACCAGCGCTTATTACTGGTGCATTTGCAGAGCGTATCCGTTTCAACTCCTACTTAATTTTCATCACCCTTTTCATCATTCTAATTTACATCCCTCTTGCTCACGCTACATGGCACCCGCAAGGTATCTTCTTTAAATATGGTGTGTTAGACTTTGCAGGTGGTACTGTTGTACACATGTCTGCTGGTTGGGCTGCGCTTGCATCTGCACTATATCTTAAAAAACGTACCGGTGCCGAAGAAACACACCACCCTGCACGTATCAGCTACGTAATATTAGGTACAGGTTTACTTTGGTTTGGCTGGTTTGGTTTCAATGCCGGCTCTGCATTAGGTGCTGGTGAGCTTGCTGCTACTGCTTTGGGTACTACAACTACCGCATCTGCTGCTGCTGCCATGTCATGGATATTCTTTGATATATTAAGAGGTAAAAAACCATCTGCAATGGGTGCTTGTATTGGTGCTGTTGTAGGTTTGGTTGCAGTAACACCAGCTGCGGGTTATATTACCGTATCAAGCTCGCTTATTGTGGGTATTGTTGCCGCGGTTGTAAGTAACCTGGTAGTTATCTGGAGAAGCAAAACCAATATTGACGATACCTTAGACGTATTCCCTTGCCATGGTGTAGGTGGTATGGTTGGTATGCTAATGACCGGTATCTTCGCTACCAAAGCAGTTAACAGCGCTGGTGCAGAAGGCTTAGCTTATGGCGAAACCGCATTATTTATCAAACATGTTGTTGCATTGGTTGCTGTATCAGTATTTGCTTTTGTGGGAGCATTTATCCTGCTAAAAGTAACTGATTTGATCAGTCCGTTACGTGTAACTCCTGAAGAAGAACTTGCAGGTTTGGACGTAACCCAACACGACGAAGAACTATAATAACTGAACTATAATTGACTGACTAACTAACGAAGAAAAGGGGGTGCGAAAGCATCCCTTTTTTGATTTAAGGACGTTTTATTGTTAACCACAGAGAACACTGAGGAATGGCATTTTTGTTAATACAGAGAGCACAGAGGTTGGATATTCAACTCTCTGTGCTCTCTGTGAAAATCTTTGTGTACTCTGTGGTTAATTATTAAACCCTAACCCAGCCTTATCACTCAACACCCATTTACCTGCACTAAACCCGGGCATTTTATACGGGTTATTGGTGGTTAAAAAAGGCCCATCCAGGTCTGCCCAATCGCATTGTGGGGCAAGGGCGGCGGCGGCAAGGGTGGCGCAGCTGGTTTCACTCATGCAGCCTATCAATATTTTTAAGTCCAGTTCGCGGGCTTTGTTTATCATTTGCTGCGCTTCGTACATCCCGGCAGACTTCATCAGTTTTATATTGATGCCATGGTAAACTCCTTTAGCCTTTTCTACATCCGCCAGGCGCTGTACTGCTTCATCACCAATAATAGGAATGGGGCTATGCTCGGTTATCCAGGCATTACCATCAATATCAGTTTTTAACATGGGTTGCTCTATCAGTTGCACCCCTTGCTCTGCAAGCCAGTAGATCAGGTCGAGGCTTTGCTTGCGGTCTGTCCAACCCTGATTGGCATCCACATAAAGCGGCACATCGGTAACCGACCGTATGGTTTGTATCAGCTCTTTATCACTATCACGCCCAAGTTTTACTTTTATCACTTTCAGGCCTTCGGCTTCTTTTACCTTTTGAAGGATCACCTCTTTGGTATCTATCCCAATAGTACAACTGGTTACCGGCATTTTTGCAGGGTCGCTACCCAAAAGTTTCCAGCAGGGCTGGCCTTTTAATTTGCCATCAAGGTCATGCAGGGCAATATCAATAGCTGCTTTTACGGCCGGGTTACCGGGAGCGATGCTATCCAGGTAATTGACTATGGATGCAAAATCAAATGGATATTTAAACTGACTGGCATCAACTTTACTCAAAAAATCAATCGCACTTTGATGACTTTCGCCCATATAGGGCACCATAGATGCTTCACCGTAACCGGTGTGGCCCTCGTAAGCTATCTGCACCAACATCAACGGTGTTGAGGTCCGCGAAAATTTTGCGATGGTAAAAGGGTGCTTTAGCAGTAATTCGAAGGGTTGATAAGTAAGCTGCATGTCAAATCTCAAAGCTAAAATATTCCTGTTAAATTCATGCTTATCTTTGCGGCCATGCCGGCACAAATTTACGCACCGTTCGAAAAGTTTAATTTTAGCAACAGCAAGTGTTTCCTAACGGGAGATGCTTTGCAAAGCGAAGAAGAAAAGATCCAGGTTTTCCCACAATGGTTAATGAGCCTTTACAACCTGGAAGACCAACC
>NZ_JAQBOI010000108.1 GCF_028288105.1 Mucilaginibacter sp.
TGCTCTACCGAAAAAAAGGATTTGATAGCTATTAAAAATATAGGTACAGCCACCGGCAAAAAAGCTTTTAAGGTAGATGGTAGTTGTGTGTTTTCAACGATGATCTGTTCATCATCAGCAATAACAACCGGGACCTTTTTGCCCGCGTAGTTTGCCCACAAATAACCTGCAGCCATAGCCGGGATAGCAACACCAATGCCTGTTAATATCAGCTTGCCATAATCAACTCCGATAATGCCTGCCGCGGCTGCTGCACCGGGGTGGGGTGGTATAAGGCAATGCACCGCATACAAACCTGTAGCAAGCGAAACGGCCATTATCACCATAGAGATACCCGTAGTTCGCGCCAGTGACTTGTTCAACCCGCTTAAAACAATATAGCCCGAATCGCAAAAAATAGGCAGGCCTACTATAAAACCTGTCAGGCTCATGGCTAATGCCGAACGTTTTTCGCCTACACGTTTTAAAATGGCATTAGCCATTACGCGTGTCGCACCGCTATGTTCTAATATCACGCCCAAAGTGGTACCCAAAACTATTATAAAACCAAGCGATTTAAGGATATTGCCAAAGCCATCTTTAACAGAAGTAAGCACATTGGCAAGGGGCATACCTACGTCAAGCCCAACCAAAAAACACGCTATAGCCAGTGCGAAAAATGCGTGAACCCGCCACTTTGCGGTAAGCAGTACAATAACCGCTATACCTGCCACAAGGCAGATCAGTACACGCGCGAGAGAAATATCCATAGTTAGGTTAAAGTTTTGTACTGCCAATATAAGGATAAACCGATGGCTAAAATTTGCGTAAGATGAAAAGCTTAAACAAATAATATCCTATCTTTAAAAACCAATATACACCGCCTTAGCGTAATTTTATGAAAAAGTATCTTACCAACTGTGCGCTACTATTAGCCATAGCATTTGCTTTTCCGGCCGTGCTATCAGCACAGGAACATAAAACGATGGCTATTGGTGCGGCCGCACCCGATTTTAAATTAAAGGGTGTTGATGACAAAACTTATACTTTGCAATCTTTCAACAAAGCCAAAGTGCTGGCGGTTGTTTTTATGTGCAATCACTGCCCAACATCACAGGCTTACGAGGAGAGGATCAAAAAAATGACCACCGATTATGCCAGTAAAGGTGTAGCGGTGGTGGCTATCAGTCCGAATGACCCGGCATCATTACGGTTGGATGAATTGGGGTATAGCGATGTGGGCGACTCCTTTGATGATATGAAACATCGCGCTAAAGAAAAGGCCTTTAATTTTCCATACCTGTATGATGGGGATACCGAGATAGCCTCAAAACAATACGGCCCGGTAGCTACACCGCATATCTTTATTTTTGACAAAGACAGAAAACTGCGTTACAACGGCCGTATTGATGATACTGAAGACCCTGCAAAACCAATAAAATCGGCAGATGCCATAAATGCTATTGAGGCGTTGCTGAGCAATAAGGAAGTGCCGGTGGCTGTGACTAAAACCTTTGGCTGCTCTATAAAATGGGCCGAAAAGCGCGACTGGATCCAAAAGGCTGCCGTAACCTGGGCTAAAGAACCTGTTAGCCTGGATGCCATTGATGCCGATGGAATAACAAAACTGGTAAAGAATGGCAGCGATAAACTGCGCCTGATAAATCTGTGGGCAACCTGGTGTGTTCCATGTGTGCAGGAGTTTCCGGAGTTAGTAACCATAAACCATATGTACCGGGACAGGGGATTGGAGTTTGTTACCATTAGTGCGGATGCACCATCCCGCAAGGAAAATGCCCTGAAGTTTTTGCAAAACAGGCAAGCATCGGGCAAAAATTATATTTATACCGGCGATGATAAGTATAAGATGATAGAAGCTGTCGACCCTAAATGGGATGGCGCGCTACCCTATACCATGCTGGTTGACCCTGATGGTAAAATTGTTTACGCCAAACAGGGTATCATTGACCCGGAAGCATTGAAGAAAATAATTTTTAATGTGCCGATGATGGGCAGAATTTATAAAGACTAACCTTAAATGAAACGACAATTATTTGTAATGTTACTGCTGCTTGTACCGCTGGTAAATTATGCCCAAACGGATACTGCTAAGCTCAATATGCCGCTCAAGAAGGGGAAGATCAACTATGAGGAAACGGTTACTGTAAGTAGTAAAAGCAGCGAGATTGCTGCCCGTAACAAAGCTATACAGTGGTTGGTTAAGCAGTTTCCGAACAATAAAGTGGCATTGTTAAAGAAGAGGACAGGTGCTATATCCGGCGAGGGTACATTTAAGGTAAATGTTAACCCAAGCGGCAATTACTTTTGGCTGAAATTTAAGGTTGATATTGCTGTGGCCGATGGCGCTTATACCCTGAATGTTTACGATTTTTACGAGAAGCCCATAGAGAAAGGCGTCAGTAACGAGTATTCAAAAATTGGCTACCGTTGGTGGGATTACAGCCAGGGGCACCCATGGTCGGCAGAGGATAAACCGCTGTTTATTGGCCTTGATAAAAATAGCCGGGCATTGCTGGCATCTTTCAAAAAGGCGATAGATCAATAATCTCAAATGATAATACAATCTTGATGAAAAAAATATTACTGTTGATATGTATCGCCTGCCTGAGCCTTGTGGCATCGGCACAAAAAATAAAACCCTTTAAAGTGTTGGCCTTGTACGAAAATGGCGGCCACCACGTGGAGTATTCAAAGCGGGCAAAAATATGGCTGGATAAGCTGGCAGCGCAAAAGGGTTTTACTGTAGATTATATCCAGAATACCGATAAAATTGACGACACTTTTTTGAGCAGGTATCAGCTGTTTATACAGCTTGATTATGCACCTTACGCCTGGAAGGATAAGGCAGCCGCCGCGTTTGAAAAATACATAAATGAAGGTAAGGGTGGCTGGATAGGCTTTCATCATGCTACGCTTTTGGGCGAGTTTGACGGCTACCCAATGTGGGACTGGTTCTCGCAATTTATGGGTGGCATTAGGTGGAAAGACTATATAGCCACTTTTGCCAAAGGCAAAGTGAACGTAGAGGACAAGCAGCATCCGGTGATGAAAGGCGTGTCGGCATCCTTTTTAGTGCCGCAAGAGGAATGGTACACTTATGATAAAAGCCCGCGGGCTAATGTGCACGTATTGGCCAGTGTTGATGAAGCAAGCTACGAGCCGCAAGGCAAAGTAAAAATGGGTGACCACCCAGTGATATGGACTAACGAGCATTACAAGGCACGCAACATTTATATTTTTATGGGCCATTCGCCAAACCTGTTTGATAACCCGGCTTACACCCGGCTGTTTAGTAATGCTATATTTTGGGCGGCAGCCTCACCCCAAGCCTCTCCAAAGGAGAGGGAGTAAAACATAACCTAAAATCATGAAGAAGCTTTTCTGTTTGATAATAATCGCGGCGTTATCGGTATCAGCGTTCGCTCAAAAGCCAAAGTTTAAGATACTGGCATTTTATACCACCACGGTAGAATCTGACCATGTTGATTTTGCAAACGATGCTATTAAACACTTTACAGCGCTGGCAGCCAAAAAGGGTTTTGTGTTTGATACCACTACCAATTGGAACCTGATCAATGATGAGCATCTGAAGAACTATCAACTGGTGATGTGGCTGAACGAGTTTCCGCAGAATGAGGGGCAGCGCGCGGCTTTTGTACGGTATATGGATAATGGTGGTGCGTGGCTGGGTTTCCATGTGTCGGGTTATAATGATAAGGACACCCATTGGCCGTGGTTTGTACAATTTATGGGCGGGGCGGTTTTTTACAATAATAACTGGCCGCCATTGCCCGCAAAGCTAATTGTTGACGATACCAAACACCCGGTAACCAAAGGCCTGCCTGCCAGGTTCACCGCGCCCATAAATGAATGGTACGGCTGGAAGCCTAACCCACGAATGAGTAAAGATGTTAAAGTGCTAATTACGCTCGATCCGGCTAATTATCCTTTAGGGAAGAAAGATGTTATAAGGGGCGGGGATATACCTGTGGTTTGGACGAACACCAAATACAAAATGCTTTACTTGAACATGGGCCACGGCGATCATATTTTTACCACAAGCCTGCAAAATAAACTGTTCGAAAATGCCATTATGTGGCTGGGCGCACACAGGTAACTATTTAACAACAGGGTCAATATTCAAAGCCTTGAACAAGTTAGCATCAGGTTGTTGATCTGCATTGTTATAAGTGCCGTCCATTATACTTTGGCCTGTAACACCCGGGTTATTACCATAACCCAACGGCCATTTAGCTTTTGTATTTTTTATGTTTAAACCGGCTAAAGTGGCGGCTTGCAGGCAAAAATCTGTACAGTTGTTATTGCTTAGATGATACTCCAGATCGTTGTATTTTTTGGTTAGCTTAAGTATGTTTTCAAAACTTTTTTTGGAGATGAATTTACCTACAACCTCATCCCATTGATGGCCTGTATCATCCTTAAATTCCGATTCGGAAGTTGGGTCCCACGGAGTGGCAAATAATATCTTCTCCTTTTTAGGGTAAAACCCAAACGAGCAGGATACATAAGTAGAATCGGCATTGTATTTTATCAGCGTGATAAATGTATGGCCGGTATTGCTAAAAACAAACACTTTAGGCTTACCGGATATGGGTTGCTTTACATGAAAAAGCAGGGCATAAGCAACAGTAGGCTTATTATCATTAAAGGTGCTTACAATGCGTTTGTAACTTGTGTATTTGCTTTTGGCTTTTTTTACTTGCTGGGCCTGTTGGTTAACCAGGGAATCGTCTTTGGCGTTTATTGCCAGTTCGTCCGGTTCCACACCATCTGTATCTGCCGCTTTCTCGCTGTTTTGCCTGGCTTTTTTATTCTCGCGCTGTATGGTCTTAAAAAAGCATTTCATGGCCAGCGGGTACAATTTTAACCGTGCAAACAGATTAGCAAAACGGTACAGGGCTTTATTGTTCTTTTGGTTTTCGGCTACAGTGTTACCCAGCTCCAACTGTTTTAAATACTCCATTAACTGTTTGCGCTCCTGCGATTTGCTCAGGTTAAGCGCAATAGTTTTTTGCAGTTTGTTATCATCCTCGTCGTCAAAAATATTGGCTTTGGCAGTTGGGGCAACTACAACAGAATGTTCTTTATTTTCGTTGAGCGGTAAGATGCTGGTTAATGAATCGGGCTTTTCTACGCGGTAGGGCATTGATGCCGATAGTTGGGCATGGGCAATGAAGCTACTGTGTATTAGCAGTGCTAAAAGTATCGGCTTAAGATAAACGGATCGATTACGACTTTTCATATTAGTATTGTGAAACGATAAGGTAAAACGCGTTTAGGCGGAGAGGTTCCTATCAGCAACAATAATATATACGTTTAAATGCATGTAAACGTAACAATGCACCATGTGCGATAAATATAGTAACTAATATATTGCCTGCAAAGCTGTCAGAATAATTTTACAATATTTAACATAAGCCATGACTATATTTGTTTTTAAGGCTAAGTTTTATAGCTATTAATTAATACATATGAGTGAAGATCTGCAATGCCCGGTTGACCATGTAAAAGTGAACGAAAACAAAGTAAGGGTAGTAGCCTTATTGGTGCTGCTATTAGGCGCGGGTTTTTTATTGACAGGGTATAATTTTATAATTCTTTTATTACTGGCAGATTTTTTTGTACGTGCATTTAATATGCAAAAGTATAGCTTGCTGGGGTGGCTTGCCGATGTGTTTGTTAAACAATTTAACCTGCCTAATAAGCCTACCGACCGCGGCCCAAAGCGTTTTGCAGCGGGCATGGGTTTCGTGTTCGTCGCGGCTATTTTAGCTGCTATAATTGGAGGGTGGAATATACTTTTGGTGCCGCTTGCCGCAATGCTGTGTATTTTTGCCTTCCTGGAATCATTCGCGGCATTTTGCATGGGATGTTATGTTTATACGGGTTTGCAAAAGGTAAGTAAGTTGTTTGGAAAGGAATAGCTGGCGATAGATTCTTCAATAGATTACCCATGACAATAGTTAGTAAATGGCGTGAGAAGTGTTCACGTTCACGGCCGTGAACACCATTGTTAGCGCATAAGTAACTAATAATGAGTGTCTTAAAAATTAGCTACTGACAAAATAACGTCACCATTAAATCCAAACCTGGCACAGGCAAACATGCACATAATATAGTCGGTCACGCTGCACGGCCCCGCAAAGGTCTGTCATTGCACCTTCAAAGGCCACGGGATTTGATACTCAAAATGACAAGGTATTTATATAACAAAAGAGGCAACGTATAACACGCTGCCTCTTTTTGCTTGAGATGGAAATATTAATTAGTTGCGCCGCCATTTACCAGTAGATGCTGGCCGCTCACAAATGATGACAGGTCGCTGGCGAAAAACTCTGCAGCGTTGGCTACATCTTCTACTTCGGCTAAACGGCCCATAGGGCAGCTGTCCAGCAGTTGTTTTCTTAATTCGGGGTAGCTATCGGGTTCTGCAAAAATACCTGAATGATCTACCGCGAATGGGATGATAGAATTAACGGTTACACCTTTGTGGCCAATCTCTTTTGAAAGGATATCAACCAAATAACGTGGTGTAGTTTTGCTGCCGCCGTAAACCGCCATCCCCGGTACCGGAAACGATGTAGTGCTTGATGCGATGTAAATGATGCGGCCATTGTTTTCTACGTGTTTAGCAGCTTGCTGCATAGTAAAATAGGTGCCTTTTGTGTTGATGCCGAAAACACGGTCAAATTGTTCTTCGGTAAAATCAACCACCGGGGTTTCCACCAGCTCAATACCGGCGTTGGCCACTACTATATCTATCTTGCCAAATTCCTTTATGGCTTCTGCAAATAAACGTTCCAGGTCGGCAACTTTACTTACATCTGCCTGTACGGCTATAACACGTGCACCCATAGCTTGTATATTGCTTAATACTTCATCTGCCGATGCTTTATCGCGTGAGTAGTTTAAAACAATGTCTGCACCTAATGCTGCGTAACGTTCTGCAATTGCTTTACCTAAACCTCTTGCTGATCCGGTTATTAATGCTACTTTATTTTTTAATGAGTTCATGATTTCTATATTTTAAATTGTTGTGATTTGTTGATTCTTGTCTCTTGATTCTAACCTCTCATTTCTGATTAAGCCATTCCGCCATTAGCGCCTATATTCTGGCCGCTTATCCATTTTGCATCATCGCCTGCAAGGAATGCCACTACTTTGGCAGTGTCTTCGGGTTCGCCAATGCGGTTAAAGGCAGATAGTGATGCCAGGCGGTCTATTACTTCCTGTGGCTTACCTTTAGTGAATAGTTCGGTGTTGGTAGGGCCCGGAGATACAGAGTTTACGTTAATGCCCCTTGCGCCAACCTCTTTGGCAAATACCCGGGTTAATTGCTCAACAGCAGCTTTAGAAGCTACATATGTACTATAGGTAGGCATCATTAAACGGGTAGTGGTTGAAGAAAAGTTGATGATGCTGCCATTATCGG
The DNA here is from genome assembly GCF_028288105.1 of Mucilaginibacter sp. GTDB lineage: Bacteria > Bacteroidota > Bacteroidia > Sphingobacteriales > Sphingobacteriaceae > Mucilaginibacter. The sequence goes on from NZ_JAQBOI010000108.1 coordinate 7,454, forward strand.
CCAGGCGGGTAGCGGCCTCGCGCATGGTGTTGAATGTGCCTTTTACATTGATGCTGAACTGGCGCTCAAAATCTTCATCAGTGGTATCCTTTAAAAGTTTTGTGATCATGATACCGGCGTTGTTCACCAATACATCAATTTTACCGTAATGTGCAATTGCTGCATCAAACATGTTCTTAACATCTTCGGTTTTGCTTACATCAGCCTGGATGGCTATGGCATCGCCGCCGTTTTGTTTGATGGCCTCAACTGTTTGGTCAGCAGCTTCTTTACCGCCTGCATAGTTTACAATTACTTTTGCACCGGCATTAGCCAGTTTTTGAGCTACAACAGCGCCAATACCTCTTGAAGCGCCTGTTACTAAAATTACTTTTTCTGATAGTGTGTTCATGATTTCCTTTGTTTTATCTTGGTTGTTTTTGTTATCGTTGATTGACAAAACAAAGGTGGGGGTTACGGGTACCCCAAATGATACACATATTAAAGCATTACATACATATTTCTAAGATGTTGGCGAATTATGCTGTTTTCTGAACAGCACAGGGGAGATCTCTGTGTGTTTTTTGAAGTAATTACTGAAGTGTGTAGACTCGGCAAAGCCTAACAGGTAGGCTATTTCTTTTATTGAGGTAGATGAATTTTGCAAAAGGGACTTTGCTTCGGCGATGGTTTTATCAGCTATCCAGGTGCCAATAGCTTTGCCGGTTTTAGTTTTGATAACATTACTGAGATAGTTGGGGTGCAGTGCCTGCGCATCGGCATAATCCTGTACGCGGAAAGCTTTTTCAACTTTACCGCTGCTTAAATCGCGATAATGCTTTTCTAAGGTTAGTTTAAAGTTCTTTACGATCTGTGAGCTTCGGTTACCCTCGTATATGGGGTTATAATCTTCCCAGAAGTATTCCTTTATCTTTAGTAATAGCACCACAAATAGGTTGCCTATAAGCCTGTTACGGTATGGTGAGTTTTTGGTGTATTCCTTTTGTATTTGTTTGTATAGCTGCTCAAACTCGGCAAATACATTGGGGTTTAATACACGCGGCTGTACTGTTTCGGCAAGCAGGAAGGGAAATTCTTCAAAGATATCCTGGTGAACATTCTCTTTAAGAAATGATTCGCTGAGCGTAACAAGAAATACCTCGTTGAGGCTATTCCACAAATGCGATTTAAAGTGCCCTGGGTTGGTGAAATATATTGTACCGGGCATGGTCTTAAATAATTTGTCATCAGTAGTGTACTGGCCATATCCGTCTTTCACAAAAACAAAACTGAAAAAGTTGGCCCGGTAAACCGGCGACTGGAAAGGCAGATCGAGATGGATATTCTTTATATCATGAATGGTGAACTCCGTTTTATCATCAATTCCATCTAAAGGCAAGCCAAAATGAACGTATTGCTCTTTGAGATTATTGAAGATCAGTTTATCGGTTTCTTTCATGGTGTGGGATAGTCTGATTATTGATTTAAAGATACTATGATCATCCAATTTTAACGCCCTTCGTATAAAAAACAAAATATATTGGGTCATCAATAATAAGGGAAGTAAACTACAGGTGGTATTAAACGAAGAGAAATTACCTCTTATTTTACTTTTTCTGTGCTGATTAATGTGTAATTAATCTTTTTTTAACGCGGTTTCAGATTTTCGTTTACTTAACCAAGCGGTCTGTTCTAATTTCCCCTAAGGGAGTTAAAAAGCCGGTAAACCTATTATCTATATGAAGATCAGAATTAAGATCGCCTTTTTGGCATACACATTAGTATGGCTTAGCTTTTCTGCAAGTGGGCAAAATAAGCATAGCAAAGAAACCCTTTTCCCATCCTATAAAAACTTAATTATGGCTGGTTACCAGGGCTGGTTCAGGGCTGCCGGCGATGGTACCGGAACCACCCGCTTTGCATATGGCAACGAGGACCGGTCTGGTATTGATATGTGGCCGGATGTTAGCGAGTACGAGAAAACGTATGAAACGCCTTTTAAATTACAAAACGGGCAAACAGCCAAATTCTTTAGCTCGGCAGATAAAAGTACAATTGATCTGCATTTTAAATGGATGCAGCAATATGGAGTTGATGGC
>NZ_JAQBOI010000114.1 GCF_028288105.1 Mucilaginibacter sp.
ATTTATTTTTTGTTTGGATTGCGCACCGGCAAAGCCCGCTACATAACTGTTCTTTTGTACTGTGCCAACATTCCAGTCATCATCGCCAAGCAAGTCGTAAATATCATCGCTTAGTTTTAACGAGTAATAATAATTTGGCAAACCGAAAGCCAGCGGGTGGGTGTTATCCATATTCAGTTTAAAAATAGCACCCGGAATGCTGGAACGGATAGCATCACGATTACGGTCGCCATAAAATTTTATTGTCGCCTTTGTTTTCGCATCGGCCTTGTCATCCTTCTTGATCTCTTTCTTTTTAATATCAAACCCTTTTTTATCTACCAGCGCTGCAACCGCGTTTTCCAACGCTATTAGCTTACCGCCGTCGCGCACCCAGCTTTGCAGGTTATCTGATAACAGGTCATTATATCTTCCGTCGGGCATGATCAGCACATCAAAATCAGCAAGCTTTATCCGGTTCATATCCTGATACCTGATCAGGTTGATCGGGTATCCTATCTGTTGTTCAAAAAAGTGCCATACCTCGCCCATCGCTTCCGAATTGATGCCATCGCCACTAACTAACGCTACGCGCGGCTGGCGGATAAACCTCACATCGTCCGAACCTATATCCGAGCCCTTATCTACAAAACCTGATGATAGTGGCGTAAGTTCATGTTCCATGTCGGCAGCTGTTTGAGTTACCACGCGGTCAAAATCTGCACGGTCATTCCCGGCACGGGTTATTAATAACGAACCCGCGGTGAATTTTTTACCCCCTGTTTCAAATGGCGTTTCCGAATAACGCACTTTTATCTTCTTCTTTAACAAAGCCGATAAAAACCTTACATCGGCCACCGATTGCCACGAAGACACATAGGCATAAGCTTTGGTATTGGTAAGCGGCTTGGGTTTAACAACGCCCCAGCTATTGTTAGCCGGTTTATATGATTCTTTTACACCGTAAGCTTTTAAACCGTAGGCATAAGGCAATGCCCAGGCAGTAATATCATATGTTGACGAATCTGGAATAATTGTTCTGGGTTCCAGCAATACATGCAGCAGAACCGATTTTGCCTGATAGGCGTTTACAACAAGATCATTAGCGCCTACATTATACTGTTCAGTAGCACCGGTAAAATAATTATATCCGGTTACCGATTTATTTGCTAAACCATACCCATACTGGATACCGTTACGGGTAAGCATTTTAGCCAGTTCGTTCACCTTTTCGTTATTATCATTTTTAATAACATAGGTTTTGTATTGTCCGGGAGGGTTTTGTCGGCTGTTATCAAAAAACTTTTTAAACTCATCTACCACCTTCTGCGCATTTTCCGATACTATTTCAATAGTACTTAACCCGGTAGTATGATGGTGCGAAATGCGCTGTGCCAAGGTTAGCGTATCACCACTTCGTGTAACAACGGCCAGGCCCGCGCTTATGCCGCCCTGCTCATAAGTCATGCCGATAGATCCATTATATAAAGGATAGGTATCGCCGTATGATGGATAAAGCAGGTCAAACTCTTGCTTGGTAAAATACATCCAGCCATTTTGGTCAAAATATTTGGCGTTGTTTTTACCAATAACCACCTGAAAATCGCGTTGCCACTGGGTAATATCTTTATGATAAGGCTCTGCAGCCGGGGCAAAATAATAAGGGTTGTTGTAGCCCTGTTCATGATAATCAACATGAACCTCGGGCAGCCATTTGTTAAAAAGAGCAACACGCGCCTGCGTTTCTTTTTGTGCCTGCCATGCCCAGTCGCGGTTCAAATCAAAATAATAATGATTTACACGGCCACCCGGCCATGGTTCCATATGCTCGCGCGATGTGGGGCTGGCATCAGGCGCCATACCACTCACCGAATTATAGAAATTAGTGTAGCGATCGCGGCCATCGGGGTTTAAACAGGGGTCTATGACAACCACACTGTTCTTAAGCCACTCTTTTGATTTGGCATTTGCCGGGTCAACCAGATCAAATAAGGTCCACATAGCCGCCTCGCTTGATGCCGGCTCGTTACCGTGAACATTATAGCTTAACCAGGTAATAACCGGTGCATTGGGTGTTATCGCGCCGCTTTCTATACCCGCAAGGCGCAGGTTATTATGGCGGATTTCTTCCAGCCGTTTAATATTATCTTCGGATGCGATGAACATGGCTATCAGCGGCCTGCCTTCGTTTGTAGTACCAAATTGCTGCAGCTCGACGTTCTTTGCTGCTTTAGCCACATATTTAAAATATTCTACCACACGGTAATGCGGGGTAAATTTATCACCCAGTTTATATCCTAAAAAATCTGCCGGTGATTGTATTTGCTGTGCGAAAACAGATGTTCCGCAAAGCGTGGCTATTAATATAAAGAGTAGTTTTTTTAACATGTATTAAAGGCTTGGATCAGTAAAGGCTAATCTAAAGATATTTTTTTGACGTTTCACCATCAGGCTATTAATTCAAATCCGCACATTTGCATACAACGCATGACACCCATACAAGCCCTTCAAAAATATTTCGGATACAATCAGTTCAGGCTTTCGCAACAAGCCATTATAGCTAATGTTTTAAACAAGCAGGATACACTGGTGCTAATGCCTACCGGCGGTGGTAAATCGCTGTGCTATCAATTACCTGCCGTGTTATTGGATGGCTTAACCATTGTTATATCGCCCCTTATCGCGTTAATGAAAGATCAGGTAGACAGCCTGAACCTTACCGGCATACCCGCGGCGTACCTAAACTCCAGCCAAAGCCCGGATGAGCAAAAGGATATTGCTATACAGCTAAAAAACAACGAAATAAGGTTATTATACGTAGCCCCCGAACGTTTATTTGGCGCTGATAACCGCATGATGGCTTTCCTGAAAACGCTGAATGTAGTACAAATCGCGATTGACGAAGCACACTGTATCTCGCAATGGGGCCATGATTTCCGTCCGGAGTACCTGATGCTGGCCGGACTAAAAAACGAATTCCCGGGTGTGCCGGTGATAGCCCTTACCGCTACCGCCGATAAGCTCACCCAAAAAGATATATTGGATAAACTAAACCTGCATCAGCCGGCAGTGTTTATTTCTTCGTTTAACCGCGAAAATATCACCTATCGCGTTAATCCAAAAAAGAACAGCTTTAACCAACTTTTAAATTTCCTGGATGCCCGTAAAGATGATTCGGGCATTATTTATTGCCTGTCGCGTAAATCAACCGAGGCACTGGCTGCCGATTTGAAAGAAGAAGGTTATGCCGCCGAAGCTTACCACGCAGGCTTAAACCATGAAGTTAAAGCCCGCAACCAGGAAGCATTTTTAAAGGATGAGATAAAGATAATTGTAGCCACCATTGCCTTTGGGATGGGGATCAATAAAAGCAATGTTCGCTATGTGGTACACATGGATCTGCCTAAAAATATTGAGGGATACTACCAGGAAACCGGCCGGGCCGGCAGAGACGGCTTGGCATCTGATGCACTGCTTTTATACTCGCCCGGTGACGCTATTAAACTGCGCAGCTTTGCTACCGTTGAGAACAATAAGGAACAAAGCGCCATTATGCTGAAGAAGCTGGATGATATGGTGAACTTTTGCCAGCTGCATGCCTGTCGTCGTCAGTATTTAATGCATTACTTTGACGAGCCCTTTCCCGACAATTGTGGCTCGTGCGATTTTTGCCTGAGCGAATTTGTAAAGTTCGACGGAACACTCATCGCCCAAAAGGCACTGTCGGCAGTAGCGCGGTTAAAAGAACGGTTCGGTGCAAATTATTTAATCGATTTCCTTCGGGGCTCAAAAAGTGAAAAGATCTGGGCTGATCATAAAGCCCTTAAAACCTACGGAGCGGGTGCCGATATCAGCAAAGCCGATTGGCAGCGCTACCTGCGCGAACTGATCTCGCAAGGCTTTTTACAAAGTGTGGATGAGGGTTTTCCGGTGATCAGGCTCACCCAAAAAAGCGAGGCTGTTTTAAGGGGGGATCTGCAAGTGGAGCTGATAGCATCACAAGTCACCGATGAGCATGAACAAGAAGCTCAGAATTATGAAGCCGAACTATTGGCCAACCTGCGCAAACAACGCCAGGAAATTGCCATTGGCGAAAACCTGCCTGCATATATTATATTATCTGATGCTACGTTATTAGAGATAGCTACCTACCTGCCACAAAAAATGGATGAGCTGCGGCTGATCTCCGGCTTTGGTGATGTGAAACTGGCTAAATATGGCCGCGAATTTTTAGCGGTTATTAATAGTTATAGTAAAGAGAAGGGATTAACATCCCGCATAACCCAAAAATCGGTTAAACGCGAGCGCAAAGCGGCTAAACCCAAAAAGAGCAAATTATCAGACACCTTCAAGGCTACCTACTTACTTTATAAAGAGGGCAAAAACGTTACGGAGATTGCACACGAGCGTGGTTTATCCCCAACAACAATTGAGGGGCATTTAAGTCGTTTTATACAAACCGGCCAACTGGATGTTTATAATTTTGTTAACGAAAGCAAGATCCCTGCTATTAAAGACGCGGTTGAAAGTTATGGCAGCGCCATGTTAGCACCATTAAAAGAAATTTTGGGCGATGCTTATACCTACGGCGAAATTAAAGCAGTTATTGCCTGGATGAATAGAGAAGTGTAATTTAGATTACAGATTAACCATGAAAACTACTACCGAACAACTATATCCACTATTCCTGCAGCACCCTGTTATTAGTACCGATACGCGTAAAATAACACCGGGCAGCTTGTTTTTTGCACTAAAGGGCGATAAGTTTGATGCTAATACTTTTGCCCAAAAAGCTGTTGAAGCAGGAGTCGCATACGCCATTATTGATAACCCCGAATATGCCATTGGTGAACAGTTTTTGTTGGTTGATGATGTATTGACCGCCTTACAAGATCTGGCAAGGCGTCACCGCCGCCAATTAAATATCCCGGTTATCGGGCTTACCGGCACAAACGGTAAAACCACTACTAAAGAGCTCATCAACGCTGTTTTGTCGCAGCGTTTTAAAACGCTGGCCACACAGGGGAACTTGAATAATCATATAGGCGTACCGTTAACTATTTTAACTATCGATGCCTCGCACGATATAGCAGTGATAGAAATGGGCGCCAATCATCAAAAAGAAATTGAGATGCTTTGCAGTATAGCCCAGCCAACACATGGCCTTATCACTAATGTAGGCAAAGCCCATTTAGAGGGTTTTGGCGGGATTGAGGGGGTGAAAAAAGGAAAGGGCGAATTGTACGATTATTTACTTCAATCCGGAAGTCCGGAAGACGGGGAGTCGGAAAGTAAGGTAGCGTTTGTTAATAGTGATGATGCTACGCTGTTGGAAATGCAAAAGGCAAGGGATTTAAAAAATGTAGTTTACTACGGCAAAAACGCCAACCCTGATAATTTGGTTAGTGGTAAGCTGCTGGATAACTCGACGTTTCTCGCGTTGAAGTGGAACGATAGAAAAAGCTCGTCATACAATGTAAAATCGCAGTTAACGGGTTCTTATAATTTAGACAATATATTAGCGGCGATATGTATCGGCTGCTTTTTCGGGTTAGATTATGACGAGATAAACCAGGGTATTGAGGGGTATCAACCTAAAAACAACCGATCCCAGATCATGCAAACAACTACCAATACGCTCATTTGCGATTTTTATAATGCTAACCCAAGCAGCATGTTCGTAGCCATCGACAATATGGATAAAGTACAGGCGGCACATAAAGTAATGATACTGGGCGATATGTTTGAAATGGGTTTAGAATCGGCGATAGAGCATACCTCGGTTATCCAAAAAGCCATGAACGCGCATGTTGATGAACGGATCTTCATTGGTAAGGATTTTTCCAGCCAGCAATCTGAGGTGCAGAACACCAACCTTATCAATACCACCTTTTACCTTACCGCCGAAGACGCCATCATCGGTTTAAAAACAAATCCGATCACCAATGCAACTATCCTTATAAAAGGATCGAGGGGCATGGCGCTGGAACGGTTAGTGGAGTTGTTTTAAAATACACGTTCCCCTCCCGAGGAGGGAGTGCGGCCGGGACGTGCGCGTAGTGGCAGGGTGGGTTTCGCCGCCTTGCAATTATCGCTTCAATAACACACCCTTAACCCCTCTCAAGAGGGGAACCTTAAATATCTAACGCCAATTCCGCAACCTCTTCCCCTACCAAACTACCCATGGCTACGCCCATGCCATTGCAGCGCACAGCGCAAAATATGTTCGGCTCCACTTCTTTTACTATCGGGCTTATCTCTTCACCAAAGCCCATAATACCGCTCCACCAATAATCAATTTCGGCATCCTGCCCGGGCAGGATAACATTATGCAGATAATCAGTCAGTTTTTGTTTTACCAGGTCGGTGTGGCCAAACTCCGGGGTTTCTTCGGCAGCAAAATCGAGGTTGCGGCCACCGCCAAAAAGTACCCGGCCATCAATATTCCGGAAATAATAATACCCCTCGTTAAAATGATAAGTACCTTTTAGCTTTAAACCGGGCACAGGTTTGGTAACCAGCACTTGCCCCCTTCCCGGGGTAACCTGCAAATCGGGATACAATTGCCTGGCAAAAGCATTGGTTGCCATAATAACTTTCCCGGCTTTAAAGTTTCCCTGCGGGGATGTTAAACGGATATGATCACCTTCATTATTAATGGAGTTTATCTCACATCCATTCAAAACCAATACGTCTTTCTGGTAAACCTTATTGAGTAAGGTCCGCATCATTTTGCCGGTATGTATCTGTCCCTCAAAAGGGTTATATATCATTTGGCTAATCCCACTAAAGCCAAAACCTGCAATTTTAGCATCTGCAACTGCATAAATGTCATGCCCGTCAATAACCGGGTTTAATAATTTATTTAATCGTGCTATATTATTAATAGCTTCTTCCGCATTAGCTTCTTCCCCTTGCATAAATAGCTCGTAGCCACCATGCTGATGATAATCAATATGTTCATCGCCAAGG
>NZ_JAQBOI010000138.1 GCF_028288105.1 Mucilaginibacter sp.
GAGGAGGTGCGGATTGAAACCATTTACCCGGCCAATCTGGAAAGCAAAATAATTATGGCGCTGGTTTTAGCGCACCCGTACGAGGAAGTGGCCTATGATCTTTACAACCTAACCAATCAGCACCAGCAAATTGGCAGCGGGATGATAGGGGAGTTGGAAGTGCCTATGGACGAGGCCGAATTTTTAGGCGAAGTTAAAGCAGCAATGGATTGTGCTGTTATCAGGCATACGGCGCTTACCGGTAAACAGGTTAAAAAAGTAGCGGTTTGTGGAGGTTCGGGTGGCTTTTTATTAAAGCATGCCATTGCTGCAGGGGCGGATATTTTTATCACAGCAGATTATAAATATCACGAGTTTTTTGATGCGGAAGGAAAAATAGTAATCGCCGACATTGGACATTTTGAAAGTGAGCAATTTACGCAGCAATTATTGTGCGAAATTATTCAAGAAAAATTTAGTAACTTTGCCATCCGTTTAACAAAAGTGAATACAAACCCCGTCAAATATTTTATTTAATGGAACAAACCATAGAACAAAAGCTTAAAGCTTTATACGACCTGCAAACCATCCACACCAAAATTGACAAGATACGCCAGGTAAGAGGTGAACTGCCTATGGAAGTTGCCGATCTTGAAGATGATGTTGCCGGACTTGAAACCCGCATTCAAAAAATAAAAAATGAGCTCGATGATCTTGAAGACGAGATCGTTACACGCAAGAACCTTATTAAAGATTCTCAGGCTAACATAAAAAAATACGAAACTCAGCTTAACGAGGTTAAAAACAACCGTGAGTATGATGCCATTTCAAAAGAAATTGAGATACAAGGCTTAGACATACAGGTAAGCGAGAAAAAAATTCGTGAATTTGGTTTCGAGATCGCATCAAAAACCAGCATCTACGAAAAAGCATTGGCTGATCTGGAAGCTCGCCGCAGCGACCTTGACGCTAAAAAAGATGAGTTAGGCACAATTACCGCCGAAACTGAAAAAGAAGAAAATGAATTAACCGGCCAGGCCGAAAAAGCTACAAGTAATATTGATGAGCGTTTGCTTATTGCTTACAACCGTTTGCGTAAAAACGCTAAAAATGGTTTAGCGGTAGTAACTATTCAGCGCGATTCATGTTCTGGTTGCTTTAACCAGATCCCGCCTCAACGCCAGTCAGATATCCGTCAGCGTAAAAAGATCATCGTTTGCGAGCATTGCGGACGTATCCTTGTTGATGAGTTAATGGCTTTGGAAGAAGAGAACGCTCAATAAGCAACCACGTTCATAAACTTATATTTAAAAGGCCCCGATTCGGGGCCTTTTTTTGTTGCGACACAAAATTTTCAAATAAAATTCTATAACCCGCGTTAAGGCTTATCTTTACAACCGAGAAGATTTGAGATATGGGATTACCGCTAAGAATAACTTTTAATGACCAGGATTATGTTTACCAGATAGTAAACAGCAATCTGATCAATCAAAACACTGTAGAACTGGAACTATTGCTGAACGGCGAAAAGCTGCAGCTGATAAAAGAAAAAACCATCTGGATACAAAAAGAAGGCAACGAAACCCTCGACCCGCAATTTATACAAGCGCTGGGCAGGTCGGTATCACTACGGTTAAGGATGTAATTGTTTCCAGCGCGTTGCAATACAACGCGCCGTGGTTTATAAGCCATTCAATTCATCCCAATACTCTACCGCGCGGCGGTAATGCGGGATAACAATGGAGCCGCCGACCAGGTTGGCTATCATAAAAACTTCGTTCATTTCATCGTGTTTAACGCCGGCTTCGTGGCATTTGCCCAAGTGATATTTTATGCAATCATCGCAACGCAAAACCATTGAAGCAACAAGGCCAAGCATTTCCTTTGTTTTTACATCCAGGGCGCCATCGGCATAGCTGGTAGTATCTAAAGCAAAAAAACGTTTAATATTGGTATTGGAGCTTTCCATTATCCTGTCGTTCATTTTTGTACGATAGGCTTCAAAGTCGTTTATTAATTGTCCCATGGGGCTATATAATTAGTGATTTACTGCGTTGGTGAATTAGTGATTAAAGGTATAACGTTTTATTTTTATACGCCCCAATTAATCATAAATTTGCCACATAATTAGAAAACCTATGGAAAGTCTATCCCCCAATTTTTTTGTTAAAGATATTAATGCCACCATCAGCTTTTATCAGCTTTTAGGCTTTACAACTATTGCTACCGTGCCCGAAACGGGTGATAACCTGGTGTGGGCTATGATGATGAAAGGCAATGTTACCGTTATGTTCCAAACCTTTGAAAGCCTGGCCGACGAACTGCCAAACATTAGCCGGACCGATGGCGGCTCGCTTTTGCTTTATATAAAGCTAACCGGTATCCGTGCATTTTTTGAGGAGTTAAAAGATAAAGTTACCGTGCTAAAAGGCCTGGAGAAAACATTTTACGGTGCCACCGAATTCTCTATCCTTGACAATAATAACTACGTTTTAACCTTTGCCGAGGACGAATAATCGTTTTAAATCTTAATTATAAAATTTAGAGGGTGAGGCTTTTTTAATACCTTCGCGCCTCTAAACTTTATACATGAGATATTTCTACTTTTCGCTATTTTTTTGCCTGCTATTTTCTTTTCGGGCAAATGCACAAACTAATTTCAAACCAGGTTACATCCTAAAAACTAACAAGGACACCGTTAAAGGCTTCATTGATTACCGCGAATGGGTAAGAAACCCTAAGGAGGTAGTTTTTAAACAAGATCTTAACAAGCCAATACAAAAAATAACTGTTGCCAATGCCAGCGGTTTTGGAATAAATGGTGCAGATTATTATGACAAAGCAATAGTAAAGGTAAATAACAGTCCGGTGCAATTATCCCGTGTAGGGAGTTCAATTGACACAACTTATACCATAGATACAGTTTTTTTACAAACAGTTGTAAAAGGGAAAAACCTGTCATTGTATGAGTTTAGCAACGAGGTAAAGTCGCATTTTTATATTCTGAACGAAAAAACCAATGAAATAACCGCTTTAAATAAGTACCTATATATTAATGAGCAGCGGACATTTATAAGTGTGAACAGTTATATTAACCAGTTGATGGTTTTTGCCGCAGGCTTTCAACCAGGTAATGAAAAATTGCAAGCCATGATCTCAAGAGCAGATTACTCTGAAAAGGATCTTAGCCATGTTGTATTAAAACTAAATGGAGATTCGGGCATACAAAAAACCATAAAGAGTAATTTCGGGACGCGTTTTTTTGTTGGCGCGGCTATCAAGAGCAGCAAAGTTTCATTTATCGGGTCAAACGCACCTTTTGTGGGAAGGAGCACTTCCTCTGTTGCTCCCGAGATAAGCGGCGGGGTAGATATTGTTCCTAATAAAAATACCGAAAAAATGGTTATTCGCATGGAGTTAACTTTATCCCGGAATCACTTTACTATAACAGATCCTCAATCTGACGCGGTTGCTTTGCATAGCCTTGATTTTAAACAGGTGACCATTTCGCTTACACCACAAATAATGTATAATATTTACTCTACAGATAATTTGAAGTTATTTGTTGATGCAGGTGTTTCATTAAACTCTAATTACTATAATAAATATTACTACGTATCTAAATTTAACAACGGCTCCGAAAATAAAGTTGAAAAATTTCCATTATTTGAAAAATTTAATATTTCTATCCCGGTAAAAGCAGGGGTACAATTAAACAAGCGTTTTCAATTTTTTGCAGGTTATACTTTCCCTACTGCTATTGACCGTTATTTAGTTTCAGAAACCAGACAATCATCAGTTAAAGCCGGTGTAACCTATTTGTTTAAATAAATTATATTTACTCACTTAGCAATTGCTTTGCTATTTAATAGATTAGGGCAAACGATAGCTATATGATAGACTTTAAACGTATAGATCATTTCCACATTTGCGTACCACCGGAAAGACTGGAGGAGGCAAAAGACTTTTATACGAATGTGATTGGGCTGGAACTGATTGACCGGCCCGATCACCTTTTTTCATCAGCAGGTTACTGGCTGAATATTGGCAATGTACAGCTGCATATAGGTGTTGAACCTGCCCTGCCACATACCATTCGCCATACTGCCCTGGAAGTGATTGATGTAGATGCCGCCCGCAGGCATTTAGAAGGCAATAATGTAGAGATCGTAGAAGAGCCGGTTATACCCGGCCGCCACCGTTTTGCATTTATAGACCCTTTTGGAAACCGGATGGAGCTGCTGCAGATAGATTAATTCTTGATTGCCAGCGCGTCCTCCAATTGTTTAATCAGCACACCCCTATCCATCGGGTAACCTGCTTTTGATAATTCATAAGAACCATCTTTTTTAATAATAATGTATGTGGGGTAGCCCCTGCCTTTGGTTTTTTCCATGATGTCGTCACTTAACTTTTCGTTTGCTAAAACATGTGTACCTGTTAATTTAAAATAGGCTATCAATTTTTTCCAGGTTGTTTCATTCTTTAGGTCATAGTTGGCTATATAGAAATAATCAAGTCCTTTATTTTTAAAATGTTCTTTTAGGGCTTCGCTGTTATTTTCCATCTCCTCACGGCATGGGCCGCACCAGGTTCCCCACATATCTAATAATACGGTTTTACCTTTGGCAAGCTCCTGGATATCTTCAAGGGTGTTTAATTGGGTGCCATTATCTTTAGCAAACACCATCTCGTTACTTAGAGAGTTATTGCTTTTTTTAATTACATTTTCAACAGAAGGGCTAAACCAACTGATATAAATACTATTTGGATATTTTTGTTTAAACCGGTTAAATATGGCTACAATGTTTGCAGGGTTTGCTTCAGCAAATGCATCGTCAAAAAGTATAGCGTATAAATATTCGGCAACATCGCCTGTAAAATATTTATTGATGATTTTTTCCTGCAGCAGGTTTGAGCGGTCATCCATGAATGCTTTTCTACCTTCGGTAACATTGGCGTTGTACCAGTCCTTAAAAAAGGCCACAGAATCTGTGGTGCTTTCCCGCCAAAGTGCTTCCTTCTTTCTTAATAAAAAGTATCTTGTTAATGAACGGTAATTTGGAACTGGCAAAGCGTCCGCGTTATCCAGTTTAGTACGGCTAAATAAACTATCGGTAACATGCTGCCATTTTGCTATGTTGCGATAATAGGCATCTCTTATGGCGAATTTGTTGTTTTCTTTTAAATTGTAAAATGTTTGGGTTGCATAATAATCTATATTATACTGCATGTATTTTATAAATGCTGCCGATGGCCTATACTGTTCAACATAAGTTTTAAAAATGTTCCCGATGCGTTTTGCAGTATCATTTATTGCGGTGATCATCCGATTTGGCAAGGTGTCTTTATTAAATTGTTCAAATTCTGCCGAAAAAAAACTTCTCCTTAATGGCTGGTTATTATTATTCCCTTTACCGGTTACAGTAATGCCGAAGTCCTTACGGGCAAAATCGGCCTTAAAATCAAGATCGTCCCCGGGCGAAATAAAAAACGAATAATGTAAAGACTTACCCTCTCTTGTCGACGAACTATCGCAGTAAAACGTTATGAATTCCGGTTTTGTAATTTGTATAGTATAGGTTGCTGTTTTATGATTATTTAAAGCAAGCTCTGTATACCCTTTTTTTAGGAAGTCGCGCATAAAAGTCTGCTCCGTTCTTACAAAAAAGCATGCAGAAGAAGATGTGTTTGCAACTGTAACATGCACGGAAGCGGTTTGCGCCCAAAGTAATGGTGTAAGCACAACGGTTAATAACAAGCAGATAAAGGTTTTTTTCATGGTAATGCAATATAATATTTGTGACTGATATTATACAGGGTGCAAATCCATTTAGTTTAAGCCTAATGCGATACAGGTAATTGCTGAGTTAAAGCGCCAGTTCTATAGCCGGGTCCCAAAACAATTCTTTAAAGTTTTGTACCTGGTTGTCTTTAACCTCAATACCCTCGTTTTGCAGCATCTGCTCCATGGTGTCGCCTCCAAAATGAAATTTGCCGGTTAATAATCCCTGCCTGTTTACCACCCGGTGTGCCGGTACTGGTGGTTGCGCACTGCCGCAGGCCATCATGGCGTAACCTACTATGCGTGATGATTGCTTTGAGCCTAAATAAGCTGCAATAGCCCCGTAAGATGTAACCCTGCCCTTGGGGATTTGCCTTACTACATCGTAAACATTATCGTAGAAGTTATAATCGGGCATTGCGGTTTAAAATGAGAATTTAAGGTAGTTAATATTTTTATTATGCTGCAGGTATTTTTTCTCGTAATAGGTTTTTATAGACAGCACTTCGTTGGCATGCTCCGAGTGATACAGGTCTTCGGTTTTTATAAACAGCTTAAGGCTAAGTTCGGTTATCTTTTCTGCAGTATAAGCATGCAGGCCATCGTTATCGGTTTTCAGGTTCATGTAACCATCCGGTTTTAGCACTATACGATACATATCTAAAAAGCGGGACGATGTTAAACGTTTCTTTTCGCGGCTTAGCTGCGGTTGTGGGTCCGGGAAGGTTATCCAGATCTCGTCTACCTCGCCAGCGCCGAAATAATCAACCAGGTTCTCTATCTGCATCCGTAAGAAGGCAACATTATTTACGTTTTCTTCCAGTGCGGTTTTAGCCCCGCGCCAAATGCGGTTACCTTTATAATCTATCCCTATAAAATTTTTATCCGGGAACATTTGGGCAAGGTTAACGGTGTATTCGCCCTTACCGCAGGCCAGTTCCAATACTACAGGGTTGTTATTCTTAAAAAAACCGGTAGCCCAGTTACCTTTAAATGGCTTGCCTGCGTCTAACTGTAAAACATTACTAAATGTTTCTATCTCGGCGAAGCGCCTTATTTTGTCTTTTCCCACGTGCTGTAATAAAGGCGCGAAAATACGGAAATTTTCTAAAGGGTTTTACCACAGAGTACAAAGAGAGAAATACAGAGTACACAGATAAATATTAATATACTTCTTAGAAAGTATTCGCCTCAGCGATCTCTGTGAAAAACTCCGTGCCCTCTGTGGTTAAAAAGTGGTAAAAAAAACACTAAACAAAAAAGGGATAAACTCAATGAGTCTATCCCTTTAAGATCATGTCCCGCTACACGATCGGTATCTTATAATTGTGGTGGATTATAGTCTGGCGTAACCTCTTTTTCGGGATGCTTATCTTTCTTTTTAAGCAGATTACTGAACAACCCTTTGGCTTTGCTCCAAATGCCACTTACCGCATCTTCACTAATGTAGTGCGATGCTTTTTGAGAAAGTATGCCCACCAGGGTTTTAACTATAAACCCTGAATGTTTAAATATGGTTTTGTTTAAGGTTAAAGGCAGTACAAACCTGGATACAAGCCCTAAAAGGTCCTGGTTAAAAAAGCCTGCGCCTTTAATACCATCAACAGTCGGCGATTTTGGGAACAACGAAAGCACGGTTGAAAATATTGCCGCTGGCCCGCTAAAGCGAGCCTTCAAAGCAATTGCCTGCTCGGCCTCTAAATTCTTCAGCCTTCCAATTTCGCCCTGCAGTTCAAATATGTTTCTTATAGGTGTTTCCATGGTCTTATTTGAATAACTTTCTGATCATCGCGTTAATAATTGGTCTTTCAAAACTGCGCTTTCCAACCATTATTAATACAGCAATTACCAGGTATATAAGGGCTACGCATCCAAAACCTTTCCAATGCGAATGAAGTACATCTGCCAGGAACAATGCCAGCGTAAAACTTGCGAATAAAAAAGTTAACAGTAAGCTTATTATAATAGCAATATCTGTTATTACATCAGCCACTACTGATGTGCTGCGCTCAATAACTTCGTACTTTAAAAGTTTAAAGCGAGTTTCAGCATAATCTTTCAGCTGATCAACAATAGGGCGAGCTGTTGCTTCTTTTTCGGGTTCCATATCAATTTTTTAGTCGCGTTTATACACCATAAAAGTAAATTATGCGTGTTCCAGGTCGTCCTGATATTCTTGCTCAGCGCCTTTAACTTTACTTTTTATGTTTTCTACAACCTTATCTTTTAAGCCTACCAGTTTATCAATCTCATTGGCGGCGGTTTCTTTAATAGAGTCGCCAAGGTTGCTTAATGATTCTGAAAGCTTATCGCGTGTTTCGGTACCCTTATCTGGTGCAAATAAAATTCCCAGAGCCGCTCCTGCCGCTAATCCTGCCAGTAGGGCGACAACTACTTTTGTGTTATCGTTCATATTGTATTAATTTTTAAGTTGAATATTTGTTTTGGTTTTTATAAAATATCTTTTCAAAAATAGGTTTTTAACCCGTTTATAAGATCATCCCTGTATAATATCTTATTGCATCTCGGGCCCCGTCCGTATCCGCTCCAGCCTGTCGGCCGCCATGCGGTTAGTTTCATAAATCTCCAGCAATAAAAGAAAATACGAAAGCAATACAGGCCCAAAAACCAGGCCAAGAATGCCAAATAGCGGCAATCCAATAAACACCCCTATAACTGATATAATTGGGTGCGTATTGCCTATGCGTTTATTTATGATCATACGCAGCACATTATCAACGTTGCCAATAAACAGCAGGCCGTACGCTAAAAGCAATATGCCCTTAACGTTATGCCCATCGGCAAATAGTATAATACTTGCAGGTATGCACATGGTAGGTGCACCTACTACCGGTAAAAATGATAAAAACGCCCCAATTACTCCCCAAAAAATGGCATCGGGTATCCCAAACGCGTAAAAACCCATAGCCAGCAATGTGCCCTGAGTAATAGCGATTATGCCCTGGCCCAGTACATTTGAGTAGGTTGAATTGCGTAATTCTGTAGCAAATTTTAAAGCGTGCTGTTCGCGAAATGGGGCATATTTAAGCAAGCCAACTTCAAACTCGCGCATTTGCACAAACATAAAGTACAGTAAAAAATACATTACCAATAAGGTAAGTATAATGCTTGCCGCACTACCCAAAATAGAAGGGAACAGATCTGCGGCATAGGCCCCCAGCTTTTGTAATGTGTTTTCGGCAAAATGCGGCTGGTTTAAATTGGCCGCGGTAAAGGCGTCAATTTTCTCTGTCCATTTATCAATATTTATAGTTTCGCGGTTAATGCCGCTAATTTTGCCTATCACCATAATACTTAATGACAGGAATGGGATAACAATAACAATAAGCGATATTAATATGATAATTATAGCTGCCAATGCCTGATTAAACTTGCGCTGCTCAACCATGTATAAATAAAACGGCCTAAAAATGGTGAAGAGCACAATGGCGCCCAGTATAGAGCTAAACAGGTCGCTTAAAGCATATAGCAAAAAGCAACCAAGCACAACAATGCTTACCAGTATAATATTATTGCGTTGTTTATAATTAAAGATGGACATTCTTACCCCGAAAAGCTAATTGTGATACTAATATATAAACAAAAAAGCGCTTAAAAGTTTTAGCGCCTTAAGCAAAGTTTCTATTTAAAACCGTTTAACAGCTTATCAATTTTTGCTGCAGATTGGGCCATGCTATCCAGGTACAGGCCAAGGTCGCCATCCTTATCATCCACCTCATATTTTAAACCTTCTAAAGCAAGTTGAATGTTAGATAGCTGGTTCTTAATATCATGTTTTAACATTTCAAAAGCCCTACTGCTTATCAGCTTGTTTTCGTCCCCGGCTTTCATATTATTTTAGGTTGATGGCCTTCATTTTATTATAAAGCGTTTTGCGGTCAATATTTAATATCTCGGCTGCTTTTGTTTTATTGAAGTTTACTTCTCTAAGCACTTTTAAAATAGTTTCATGCTCTGCCCCTAAAGCAGCGTTCTTCAGGTCGTGCCGGGGTTCTTTTGGCTCGTTTGTGGCCGATGAATGTACCGGTTCAAATGCTGATACATTAAAGTTGGATATTTCCAGCGGCAGGGTTTTCATTGTTATCTCATTACCCTCGCTTAGTAATGTTGCACGGCGCACCACGTTCTTTAACTCGCGGATGTTGCCCTGCCAGCGGTAATGCATAAAGCACTCTATTACCTCGGGCGAAAAAGTGGTTACATCTCTATCGAGCTCGTGATTGGCTATTTTTAAAAAATGATCAGCCAGCATCATAATATCGTTGCCGCGCTCGCGCAATGGCGGCATATAAATACTAAATTCATTAAACCTGTGGTAAAGGTCCTCGCGGAACTTTCCCTTCAGGATCCCTTCCTGCAAGCTTTCGTTTGTGGCGATGATTATGCGCACATCCAGGTCGATCTCTTTAGTGCTGCCTATGCGTTTTACTTTACGTTCCTGCACGGTGCGTAGCAAGGCTGCCTGTATCTCGTACGATAGGTTACCTACCTCATCCAGGAAAAGGGTGCCGCCATTGGCCATTTCAAAATGACCTATTTTGGTGTACAAGGCCCCGGTGAACGAGCCTTTTTCATGACCAAAAAACTCGCTTGCGGCCAGGTCTTTAGTGAGCGACCCGCAGTCCATTGCCACAAAGGGCTGGTTATAACGGGGGCTGTTCAGGTGTATGCTTTTTGCAACCGACTCTTTGCCGGTGCCGCTTTCGCCTAATATAATAACGCTGTAATTGGTTGGAGCAACCAACTCAATTTGTTTTAATAACTCTTTTGATGCCCGGCTGGTACCCACAACAAACTCGCCGGATAGTACCTGCTTTTTGCTTTCCTTATGGGGCTTATTGTTATAATCATTGGTGGCCATTTCCTGCAGGGCGTATTGGGTTTCAATAGCCTTAGTAATGGTGTTTAAGATCTCATCGGGATACAGGGGCTTGGTGATATAATCGTAAGCACCCATTTTTATGAGCTCTACGGCCATCTTAATATCCGAATAACCGGTAATTATAATTACCCCCGTTTTGGGATAAAGTGCCTTAATGTTTTTGAGCATCTCGCGGCCGTCGGTATCCTCCAACCTAAAATCACAGAGTACCAGGTCAAAATCAGTCTTTTTGAGGTAATCCATACCACTGCCGCCATTTGTAGCCGTGTTTACCTCAAAGCCATTGCGGACCAAAAATTTTGATAGCAGCAGCCCAACATTAACTTCATCATCAATGATGAGGATTTTCTTCATAGTTGTATTCCGATGTTCAGGTAAATGGATTTCGCAGGTTAAGGTACAAATATTTGTTAATTTATTAGAATTATTATTGTTTACAGATAAAAAACGGCCGTTTAGAGCAAAAAAAGGAGGCTATAAGCCTCCTTTTTCAATTATGTTTTTAATAGGTCCTTTTTATTAGAAACCGTATGCAACACGCACACCTAAAAAGCTTGGTTTGCTGCTGTCAAGGGCACTGTTAAATTTGGTAGTAGCTTCGTAACGGATACCGGCATCAATAAAGTTACCATTTGCGCTAACCGGGAACTGAACACCAACTTGCGGTGCGTAAACAAATGCTACAGATTTGTCTTTAAAGGTATCATCACTGTTTAACAGGAATGCTGCACCAGCTTCACCTTGTACATAAAAGTTTTGGATAGGGAAGAATTTTAAACCCGCTTTTACCGGCAATAACTTAATGTCTGGAGCATCTGCGCCACTAACGCCACCCAGGTCTTTTTTACCAAAGATGTTGTTGTAACCTGCATTAACAGTAACAAATAATTGGTTTGCCACAGGGATGTCTGCCTGTACCGAACCACCTAAGTTCCATTTGTGCGTGTCTTTAAGATCCCCAACCGGGATACCTGCATCAACACCGATGCTGTAGCGTATACCGCTTTTAGTAGTAGTGCTTGTAGAAGTAGTAGTTGTTGTTTGGGCTTTAGCTGCGAATGATAATCCGGCAAATGCTAAAACCATTGTTGCGATTTTTAATGAACTTTTCATGATATAATAATATTTAGATAACGTGCTTTTTTGTATAGCACAGGGCAAAGTAAAGCATGAAAACAGATACGTTTTTTCATCCAATTGTCACGATTATTCAATCGATTGATTGACAGTGAATTAAATTTGACCAATTATTGTAAATGGTCAGGAGAGTGTAAATTAAGTGTTAAAAAGCGGCCTGGCATATGAAATTTGCATGAAATGAGGTTTTGAGAATTTTAACCACAGAGGTCGCAGAGACGAAAAATCACGGAGAGACACAAAGATTTTTTATTGCGGGTTGGTTTTTTACGCCGTAAGCATTTGCGAAAAATTTTCGATAAAAATTTTTGCGTAAGTGCCATCGGGGTCAAGAATAGTAATATTTATTCCCTTTATTTTGGGCGATAATAATAATGCCCTGATGACAGATCCCAGCTCGGTATATGATAAGCCGCCGGGCTGTGGCGAATCAACACAAGGCATTAGTTCATTATCCAGCACATCCACATCAAGATGGATCCAGAAGCCATCAAGATGGGCGGTTTGTTCCAAAAACTTTTTGGTGATGTGTTCAATGCCACCCGCGCGAAGTTTGTACAGATCGTAATAATTGATAGTGCTATCGGTTATCAACTTTACGTAATCGTTTTGCAGATAACGGTTGCCTACGGCAAAAATGTTTTCTTCGGCTATGTAAGGTTTTAAAGAGTTGATATTGGTGAGTTTATCCGGTCCGTTCCCGCATATTATAGCCAGATCCATACCCGCCGCGGCTTTGGTTTGCGAAAAATGTGGCAGTACAAAATCGGTATGGCCATCAATAAAAAATAAGCCGTAAGTACCTATAGACTTTAGCGCAAGTGCGCAACCTATCAGGATACTGCAATCGCCGCCAATAACCAGCGGGAACTGCCCGGCATTTAATGCGGTTTTTATTTGTTCGGATAGGGTTTTGGAATAACTGACAATATCATCCGCATTTCTCACACCCGATTCCTTATCCAGGTGCATACTGTAGGGTGGTGGCTCCATGTGTATTACCTTTTGTGGTTGCAGAACATCATATAAGCCATGTGTTTTTAACCATGCGGGTAGTTTACGCACGCCGGGCTCTACATCCCCGAGTTGTTTTAAGCCTAAATTGCTTGGTGCTTCAATTATGATGAGGTGTTTCATGCATTAGCCTCCTGGTTGGTTTGTTCGTCTTTGGCGATTTTACTCACCCCGACCAGCGAAGCAATGACCGGGTAAGTAAACTAACGGATCTATTTCCCCTTAAACTCTGCTTTCCTCTTTTGCAAAAACGCGGATACGCCCTCTTTAAAATCTTCGGTACCAAAGCAATTGCCAAATCCCTGTATTTCGGTTTCGAAGCCGTTAACACCATCTTTAGCAGCGGCGTTTACCGCTTTTATGGCAGATGCGATAGCTAAAGGCGCGCGGCTTAATATTTTATTCAGGATCTCTTCGGCCTTTGGCAACAGATCATCCGGGAAAACTACGTGATTAACCAGGCCAATGGTAAAGGCATCGGCTGCGGTTACCATATCGGCAGTCATGATCATTTCAAGGGCTTTGCCGCGGCCAACCAATTGTGTTAAGCGTTGCGTACCGCCATAACCGGGTATTAAACCCAGGGTAACTTCGGGCAGGCCCATTTTGGCATTGTCAGATGCTACGCGGATATGACAGGCCATAGCCAGCTCTAAGCCACCGCCCAACGCGAAACCGTTTACTGCAGCTATTACCGGTTTATTGCCATTAGCTATCACATCAAAAACGGTCGACTGCCCCAGACGGGCCAGCTCGGTACCGCCTTTTATATCCAGATCTGCAAATTCAGAGATATCCGCACCGGCAACAAATGCTTTTGTGCCTGCACCGGTTATAATAATACCGCCAACACTATCGCTCTTAAAGGCATCGGTTAGGGCAATATGCAGCTCGGCAAGGGTAGCTTTGTTTAAAGCGTTTAGTTTGCTTTCGCGGTTAATAATGATGTATTGTATGCGGCCTTTATTTTGAATTAATAAGTTTTGGAAATCCATAACGATAAATTAAAAATTGCGGTTTGTATGCACCCAATTGGTTATGTAAGTAACAATATCTGCCGTGCTTGTCCCCGGGGGGAAAAGCTCGCCTACGCCTATTTTTTTTAGCTCGGCCATATCATCGGCAGGGATAATGCCGCCGCCGGTTAATAGCACATCGTCCATCTTTTTATCTTTAATAAGTGCCATTACCTTGGGGAAAACCGTCATGTGCGCCCCCGAAAGTATACTGATGCCAATAGCGTCTACGTCTTCTTGCAGGGCGGTGTTCACCACCATTTCGGGTGTTTGGCGTAGGCCGGTGTATATTACCTCCATACCGGCGTCACGAAGGGTGGTTGCAATAATGCGTGCACCACGGTCGTGCCCGTCGAGTCCAACTTTGGCTACTAATACACGGATAGGGCGGTTAAATTGGGTTTCGCTCATAAATTAGATGGAGGTAAAAAAGCTGATCAAAGTTAAGAGAAAATATAATACTTCGTGTTGGGGTGAGGCACGAAGCAATCTTGCGAAAAGATGTAACTACAATCGTTATACCGTATGTTGTCAAAGGCGCGAAGTATCGCGTCTCTACATTATTCCCCGTAGAGGCGCGATACTTCGCGTCTCCCGCCACGTCGTTCCCGCGTTAGGGAGTGAAACGGATACCGGCCTTGCGCCTAAGGCCTGTGCAGTATGAGTGTAAAGCCCGGGCCGCAGGCAACGCCCATGTGCAGTTTGCAGTTTTTAGTTTGCAGTCGATTGCACACGCCTTCTTAATATTAACTACATATGTACTTGTATTAGAATCCGCTTAATACTGTATAAAAGTGTATAATTATGTATAATTTTGCACCCTGTTACTAACAACCATGAGCGAAGAAAGATCACTGAATTTTATAGAGGAAATTGTTGAGGGCGATATTGCCGCGGGTAAAAATGGCGGCAGGGTTTTAACCCGTTTCCCGCCAGAGCCTAACGGCTACCTGCAT
>NZ_JAQBOI010000143.1 GCF_028288105.1 Mucilaginibacter sp.
GCGCCCTTATTCAGATATAGTTTACCGGGCACCATATTACCTGCGAAATAAACATCGGGCAACCCGTCATGGTTAAAATCGCCAATGCCTACGCCCGCGCCATTATATAAATAAGGATGATTAAGAATATTTAAGCTATCGCTTTCAACTATAGTATTTTTAAAGTCGATGCCGGTTTCTGATGCATCTAATAATTTAAACAGCGTATCTGTATTTTGTTTTTTAGAGCATGCCGCTAATAAAAAAAGTGCGCTAACCAATAACATGATACACAGTTTTTGCATATAGTTCGACATTTTTATAATTGGTAATAAAGTGATGAATACTTATACCGCAGGTAATTTCAGATATAGGTTTACGCTTTGGTTAAGCTTTAACGTATCGGCAAATATTCAATATTGTACTTGTAAAGAAAATGTATTTAAAAATAGGCTATTCGTCAAATAATATCAAAAGTTAGTCAAAATGTATCGTGGGTTATAATCATATTTTAAGAGCATATATTTACATATAGTTTTGATAAGCGACATTCGTTGCCGTTAAACCTGTTTATAGTTGTTTATGAAGAAAACGTGCATTGCTGTATTGGCGATATTGTTGTTAGCATCTTGCAGGCCAAATAACGATTGGAAAAAAATGGCTGAAAACCCCGGCTTTATCCATCGCTCGGTTAGGCAGGTTACCGATGTAATGCTTCATGATATTTATTCGCCCCCGGTGGCCAGTCGCATTTATGCCTATGTAACCGTTGCCGGATATGAAGCAGCTGTTCACGGCAATAAAAATTACTTATCGCTTTCCGGACAACTCAACGGGCTGGACTCTATACCACAGCCTAATCCCGGTAAACAATATTGTTATACTTTGGCTGCCTCGCACGCTATGCTCACCGTATGCAAGATACTGGTGATGTCGGAAGGGAGAATAGAAAACTTTCACGATAAAATGATGCTGGAGTTTAAGGATACCGGTATGCCGGAAGATGTTTACCAAAACTCTATTGAATACGGAAAGCTTATAGCCGACCGGATACTAAAATGGGCTGGTAACGATAATTATAAGCACACACGATCATTAGCCAAATATGATGTGCAAACAGATGATGCTACCTGGAAACCAACCCCGCCCGCCTATATGAAAGGGGTTGAACCACATTGGAATGAGATACGGCCATTTTTGTTAGACTCGGCACAGCAGTTTAAGCCTGCAAAGGCTGTAGATTTCTCCCTGAAGCCTGAAAGTTACTTTTACAAACTGGCTATGGCTGTTAGAGATACGGGGATGCGTTTATCGCCCGCGCAAACATTAATAGCCAATTACTGGGATGATAACCCTTTTAAGGTAAATAACAACGGGCATACCATGTTTGCCATCAAAAAGATCTCGCCCGGGGGGCATTGGATAAATATAGCAGGCCTTGTGTGCCGTAAGGCTAAGGCAGATTATTTGCGCACAGCCGAAACCTACGCATGCCTTGCTGTTGTAATTGCCGACAGCTTTATTAATTGCTGGGATGAGAAGTATAAAAGCAAAGTGATTAGGCCCGAAACCTACATTAACGAATATATTGATCAAAACTGGGCCCCTTTATTACAAACGCCACCGTTCCCTGAATACACCAGCGGCCACAGCGTGGTATCAAGTGCATCTGCCGTGGTATTAGGCAAAATGTTTGGAGATAATCTTGCTTTTACCGATTCTACCGAAGTAGCATTTGACTTACCGGCCCGGAATTTTAAATCTTTTAAAGCCGCGGCCAACGAGGCTTCTATCAGTCGCTTTTATGGCGGCATCCATTATATGCCATCAATAGTTAATGGTGTTGATGAAGGGGAAAGGATTGGCCGGTTTGCGCTAAGCAAACTTAAAACGCATAAGTAAATTAAAATAATTTGACCTTATTAGCACGTTTACTTTGCTGATACTCTGTAGGGGTGGTGCCAAACTGCTTTAAAAAGTTGCGGCCCAACTGCGACTGTGAACTGTAACCCACCATATTGGCAACTTCATAGATCTTATAATCGCCCTCTTCAATTAATTGAGCAGCAGCTTTTAAACGGGTTATATTGATCAACTCGTGTATAGTAAGGTTTGATATGGCCTTTACTTTACGATATAAAGTAGGTTTACTCATATTCATTAAACTGGCTATAAGCTCAACATCAAGATCGGCGTCCTGTATATTTTTGTAGATAGCAGCATTCAGTTTATCTAAAAAACTTTCATCGGGCTTTGAGTAAGCCATTGTTTTAATGTGTGCCAGCGGAGAGCTTGCAAAGTAATCTTTTATCTTGTTTCGATTAATAAGAAGGTTAGCTATTTGAACTTGTAAATGCTCGGGCGAAAAAGGTTTTTCTATATAAGCATCGGCACCCACTTCCAAACCTTCTATCTTACTTTGCAGGGTGTTTCTTGCTGTTAGCAATATAATAGGTATATGACTATGGTCAAAGTTGGTTTTAAGCCGTTTGCAAAATTCAAAGCCGTCAACAACAGGCATCATTACATCGCAAATGATAAGCTGTACGTTCTCTATTTCTATTTTATCAAGCGCTTCCTGTCCGTTCATTGCCTTAATAACAGCATACTTTTCAGTCAGCTCATTTTCAAGAAAGTCCAGTATCTCCGGATTGTCGTCTACCAATAGTATAAGGGGTTTCATAAAGTCAAAATTATCTTCTCGGTTTATAATGTCAGAATGCTCATAATAATCGGCTGTATTATGAAAGTCAAATTCTTTTTCCTGGTGAATTGGTAATGTAAGAGTGAAGATATTAAAATTATTAACTGAATCACTTAAAAAAAGTAAACCGTTATGTAGCTCGGTTAAGGAGCGGGACAATGACAAACCGATACCGGTGCCGGTTTGCTTTTCGGATTCTTTCATCCTGAAAAAAGGTTCAAATATTCTGTCACGCAGTTCGGGCGGTACGAGGTAACCATCATTTTTAACAACGATGGTAAATGAGGCATTATGGGTTGTAGATTCCATCAACTCAATTTCAATAATTGATGAAGCATATTTTATAGCATTATTGATAAGATTGCTGATGATCTTGGTAAAAGCTTCGATATCTATATAGGCATATAAAGCTTTGTCGGGGCATTTAAGCTCATAGCTGAGATTTTTTTGCTCGGCCATGGTCTTAAACTGCGAATAAGTGTCGTTAAGTAGTTCGGTAATATCTGTCTTAACAAAATTTAAACTAAAGCCATTGGTTTCGGTCTTCCTAAAATCAAGTAACTGATTTGTTAGCTCAAGCAGCCTGTCGGTATTACGTTCCATTATTTTAAGGTTACCCTGTATCTCCGGAACTTGGGCGGCCCTTTTCATAACCTTTTCCATAGGCGCCTTAATCAGAGTTAGGGGTGTCCTTATCTCGTGCGCTACATTCGTAAAAAACTCAATTTTCGCATTGTATAATTCTTTCTCCTTATCACTTTCCAATAGCTGTATAAGGCGCTCATTGTTTTGCCTTATATTGGTGTGATAGCGTCTTAACAAGTAATAAATAATAGCCAAAAATAGTAAGGTGTAAATTATGTATGCCCATATGCTTTTCCAAAAAGGTGGTGCAATCACAATCTCTATGGTAGTTTCCTTATCTGCCCAGACACCGTTGTTATTAGCAGCCATTACAGTAAAGGTATAATGCCCGGGCGATAGCTGCGTAAAGTAAACCTTCCGATTGGTTTTAAGGGCTGTCCAGCTTTTGTCGAGTCCCTTCATTATGTACTTATACTCTGTCATTTCTGGCGAGGGAAAGCTTAATGCGGCAAAATCAATGCTAAATGACGACTGGTTGTGGTTAAGACTGATCTTTTTGGTGCATATAATGGAATGCTTAAGTAATGAATCTTTTCCTTTGACTGAAATTTCGCGGTTGTGCACCTGGAAACCGGTGATATATACAGGCGCCACAAATTCGTTTTTTGTGAAAAGCGCAGGGTTAAAGCTGATCATGCCTTTAACACATCCAAAGTACATAGTGCCGTCTATATCTTTAAAGGCCGAGTTATAATTGAATTGGTCGCTTAGTAAACCATTGGCTTTTGTGTAAATCTTTATATCGTTGTTATCAAGGTTAAGGGAGATGAGCCCACGGGTGGTACTCACCCATAAATTTTTGTTATTATCTTCCAGGATCTTAAAAGTATAATTGCTGGGTAAACCGTTGTTGGAGTCGTAATATTTAAAAGACCTGCGATCCGTATCGTAACACCAAAGGCCCAGGCCTTCTGTGGCAAACCACAGGTTATTGTTGCTATCTTCAAATATGCCATTCACAGAAGAAGTATTCAATGCATCTTTAACAGGATAAGTATAGGGAAGCTTAGTGCTGGTATTATTGTTTATATCATAATAGTAAATGCCGTCCCTAACTGTTCCTAACCATATTTTACCGTTATGATCTTCTATCATCGAATAAAAAAAATCATTGGGCGGCACTTTATCTATCAGCGTAAAATCTTTCTTGTCAGCATTGTATCGGTATAATCCACGGGTTGTGGCCACCAGGATAACGCCTGCACGGGTTTTAAGGAAGGTGACGATAAAGTTGCTTTTTAATGCGTTTTTTTCGGCACCCGCTATAAAAACCTGTTCAACTTTGCCCGTTTTAATATTAAAAATATTAAGGCCGCGCTCAAAGGTGCCTATAAATAAATAATTGCCGTCGGCTAACAAGCCGTGGATATTTGAATTTGATATACCATTGGATGCACCGGGATAGTAATGTGTCCAGGTATTCTTATCAGGCGAGAGTTTGTTTAAGCCATTATCTTCGGTACCCAGCCAAAAGTTACCATACATATCTTTACATATTTCGCGCACTACATTGCCTTGTAAAGTATTTTTTTCTGCCGGGTAATACTTGTTAAATAATGAATGTTGCTTTGGGTAATAGTTTACCCCGCCAAAATAAGTGCCTGCCCATACCCCTCCCTCAATATCTTTATAAAGAATGTAAATAGCATTGTCTGACAGGGAGTAGGGATCGTTATAACGTTTCTTGATATTGGTAAAAGTTCCTTTATTTATGTTGTAGATAAACACGCCCGATTCAGTTGCTATCCAATACTCATTATCATTATACTTTACAAAATCACGTACATATACTTCGGTCTTATCGGCATTATAAGTTAGCATGTCGCGGTAAGTGCCGCTTATGCAATCAAACTGTTTAAAGCCTTGGGTGGTGGTACCAACAAATATTTTGTTGTCGCCCGCGTAATAGATCTTCTCAATATAGTTTGATGCTACCCTGGGGGATTTTTTAAACAGATCGTAGCTGGTGAAAGTACGGCTGGCGGGGTGTAATTTCTCAATAGTACCCGTTGTGGTAGATACCCAAAGGCTGCCATTATTAAAGGCAAGAGATGTAGCTTCGAAATGTTGATACGGCCGGTAATCTGTGATTTTTGCGGTTTTTTTATTGTATTTCATTATAGCAGGCCCGGATATAAACCAGCAGTTGTCATAACTATCCTGAATAATACATCTGATACCCTCTTTCCCGGGGATATTTAAATGTGTAAAAGTTTCTGTATTGGGGTTATAATGATCAACGCCCTGGTCGGTACCTATCCATAAACTGCCATCCTTATCAAGGCTTATGGTGTGCACCATATTGTTCGACAATGTTTTTTTATCGCTCGGATTATGTCTGAATACTTTAAAAGTATATCCATCAAAACGGTTAAGCCCATCTTTTGTGCCCAGCCATAAAAAGCCCTTTTTATCCTGCAGGCAACTGTAAACCGTGTTGTTAGACAAGCCTTGCTCTACCTGGTAGTGCTTAAAATAATACGTTTGCGCACTACACAGCAGCGGCAGCGTGAACAATAAAAAAAGTAGGTAAGTAGGTTTCAAAATAGTGGGCTTAAACAAATATACTTAATATGAACAGAGGTTTTCGTTTAAAAACATATTGATACTTTTTGACTAATTTTTGATATGATTTGGTTAATTACCGGATAATAAATCCGTTTTCTTTACACTTAAATTGAAGTGGACTTCCTCGTGCCTTCAAAAACTAATTTAACCAATAATAAATTTATTTATGAGAAAATCTTTACTGCTCAGACAGGAGGGGGATGTTCGTTCGCATTGGCTGTATGGCTTACGGCACCCTATGTCATTATTTATTATTTGCTTTGTTATCATTTGTATGGTTTTATCAGACAGGGTCTCCGCCCAGGGTCAGATAAAAGTGAGCGGGACTGTGAGCGATACAACCGGTGTGGCGCTTGCAGGTGTAGGGGTAAGGGTACGCGGGACCCAGACGGGTACTGCAACCGATATAAATGGTAGATTTAGTGTTACAGTACCCGATGCCAATAGTGTGCTTGTATTCAGCTATATTGGTTTTACAAGTCAGGAGGTGCCATTAAACGGGCAAACAACCCTCAATATAAGGCTTAAGGGTAGCAGCTCATCATTACAGGAAGTTGTTGTTACGGGTTTCGGTACACAAAAAAGAGAATCAATTACCGGGTCAATTGCCAGTGTAACCAGTAAAGATATTGATAGAGTGCACGCGGGTTCTACCGTTAGTACAAGTTTGGCAGGTAAAATTCCGGGCGTAACATTCAGGCAATCTGAAGGCCGGCCGGGTGCAACAGCCAATATTCAAATACGTAATATGGGCAGGCCATTATATGTTATTGATGGTGTTCAGCAGGATCAAAGCCAATTTAATAACCTATCGCCTAATGACGTAGAAAGTATTAGCGTTTTAAAAGATGCATCGGCTGCAATATATGGTGTGCAGGCAGCAAACGGTGTTGTGGTAGTAACTACCAAAAAAGGTTCGGGCGATGCGCGTATCAACATTGATGCCTATACCGGTTTTCAAAATTTTTACAGGTTCCCTAATGTTGCAACCAACGCTTATGATTACATGCGGTACCTGGCAGAAGCGCAGGTAAACAGCAATGGATCAACCACGATAACCCCCACCGAATTAGAAAAATATAAAGCAGGCACAGAACCCGGTTATAAGAGTTTTAACTGGCGAGATTACATCTTAAAAAGTAATAACAATGCACCGCTTAATTCTGTAAACGCTAATTTTTCGGGTAGTAACGATAGGGTTAACTACTATGTTTCAGCCACTAATCTTTATCAAAACTCACAATTGGGTAAAGAGTACGAATTTAAAAGATCAAACATCCAATCAAACATAGCGGTAAAGCTTGCTAATGGTTTAAGGGCTAATGTAAATATTAACGGCCGTATAGAAACCGTTGAAAACCCCGGCGTACCCGGGCTTGATGATTACGGCTTAGCCAAATTCGCAGTATTAAGGAACACGCCTTTAGAACGGCCTTATGCCAATGATAACCCCGACTATTTAAATGATATTGGCCATACCGAATCAAATTACGCTTTTCTAAACAAAAAACTATCAGGCGTTTTCCATAGCGACAGGCGCGCTTTACAAGCCAATTTTGGCGCAGAGTACGATATACCGGGCGTTAAAGGTTTAACCTTAAAAGGTTTGTATTCTTATTATGTTGAAGATTATTTGTTGAATAACCAGGAGTACACTTATAATGCGTATACTTATCGCCCGGCTACAGATACATATGATGTAACAGGTGGTAGTACAAACCCCTGGAGAGAGCGTGAACAGGTAAAAGAGTTTAATAAAACAACACAGTTGCAGTTAAACTACAATAATACGTTTGGTAAACACACCGTAGCAGGAACAGTAGTGGCAGAGCGTATCGAGCTGCAACATTTAAGGAACTGGATACATGCCTCGCCAATTTCAAATAACCTGCCTTTAATATATTTCCCTACTGCCGACCAATATCAGGACAGGGATGATAAAGAATCAAGGATAGGTTACATTGCCCGTCTTGATTACAATTACAATAACAAATATTATCTGCAGCTATCCGGCAGGCGCGATGCATCCTATTTATTCGCTCCTGATAAACGTGTAGGTTATTTTCCGGGTGTATCAGCAGGTTGGAGGATCACTGAGGAAGGATTTATGAAAAAGCTTCTTGGTGATAACAGTTTTATTAATGATTTAAAAATCAGGGGGTCATACGGCGTGCTTGGGGATGCACGGGATCCTAACAACCCTGCAAATCCTATCATAGCGCCGTACTCGTATTTAACGGGTTACAACTATAACATGGGTACTGCTATTTTAGATGGAAACGCGATTATCGTATCGCGCGACAAAGGCATACCGGTAACCCGCATATCATGGTTAAGAAGTAAAATTACCAACGTCGGCTTAGATTTTACCTTGTTTAATAATAAATTGACCGGTACAGTTGAATACTTTTACAGAAAGCGGACCGGCCTTTTGGGTACCAGGAACGATGTTATTGTACCAATTGAAATTGGTTACTCGCTACCTCAGGAAAATGCAAGCAGCGATGCGCAGTACGGAGAGGAAATTTCACTTTCATACAATTCAAGCATAGGCGATGTGAGGTATAACATTGGCGGCAATTTTTCCTACAGTCGACAAAAAAACTTACAATCTTACAATCCGCTCTTCTTTAACTCCTGGGATCAGTACCGAAACTCAAATGAAAACCGATACGCACATATAGACTGGGGGTACGAGGTTACCGGCCAGTTTACATCGCAGGAACAGATTAACAATTACAAGATAAATAACGATGGTAAAGGTAACCGTACACTAATACCGGGCGATTTGATGTATAAAGATCAGAACGGCGATGGTAAAATAGACCAGTATGACGAACGCCCTTTAGGCTTTGGATACGGAACCCAGCCTAACATTAACTTTGGGTTTTCTATAGGTGCCGCTTATAAAGGATTTGATTTCCATGCTGATTTTTCTGGGGGTGCAGGATATACCTGGTTCCAGAATTGGGAAACGAGATGGGCATTTCAGAATAATGGTAACTTCAATACAATTTTCGCAGACAGGTGGCACCGTGCCGATCCGTATGATGTTAATAGCCAATGGATACAGGGTAAATATCCGGCAAACAGGGTAAACCCGCAATTTGGACATAGCGATTACGAGCTTAACGGCCAACGTAATTCAAGCTTCTGGCTGCACAATGTAAAATATTTAAGGGCCAGAACCATTGAGATAGGTTATACTTTACCGCCTAAGTTATTAGCAAGGGCAAAAATAAAGAGGGCGAGGTTCTATGTGAATGGATATAACCTGTTCTCGTTTGATAACCTGAAACAATATGCCGTTGACCCGGAAACTACCGACGATAACGGCCTGCAGGTGCCTCAAAGTAAAGTGATTAACGTGGGAGTTAATTTGTCCTTTTAATTAACCCTTAAGTTTAAATTCTATGAAAAAGATATTTTTAATAACGATAGTTGCCGGTTTGTTTATTACAGGATCGTGCAGAAAAGATAGTGATTTTTTAGATGTACCACCTAAGCAGGTACTGCCTACAGAGCTTGCATTTTCAGATCCGGCACTGGTGCTTTCTATTTTGGGGGATCTTTATAACCGGACTGTAGATTTTTCGGGGCTTGATAATGGATGGGCATCATTTGTTGATTTTAGTGAGGCATTCCCCTCAGAAAACGGAAGCTACTTTTTTGTACAAAGAACTGGCTGGGGTTTTGGCGAATGGTCAAGCTGGGATTACACCTACATCCGCGACCTGAATTTATTTATACAGCGCGCTACTGCTGCTACTAAACTTACTGATGCTGATAAGACCCGTTTTATAGCAGAAGCCCGTTTTTTAAGAGCCAATTATTATTTTGAGTTGGTTAAAAGAATGGGTGGCGTACCTTTAATTACCGAGCCATTAGAATATGATTATTCGGGCAATGTAACGTCGTTGCAAAAACCGCGCGCTAAAGAGTCTGAGATATATGATTTTGTGATCAGCGAAGCCGAGGCTATTAAAGGCGATCTGCCTAATGATGTCAACACAAAATCGCGGGCAACCACAGGTGCGGCATTGGCCATGGAAGCAAGAGCTGCATTATATGCAGGTTCTATTGCTAAATATGGGGTAACCACACCGCAGGTATCGTTACCCGGTAACGAGGTAGGTATACCATCGGCCCTTGCTGCGGCTTATTATACAAAAGCTTTAACCGCGGCACAGGCTATAATCACTCAAACCGCGGGTAGCTACCAATTATATAGGGTACTGCCAGATCTGAGCGATAATTTTGCAGCCGTGTTTTTGGATAAAAGTACCGTAAACCAGGAAGCTATTTTTATTGAAGACTTTAAAGCCAATGCAGGTAAAACACATGGGTTTACTACTAATGATCAACCGTTTTCCATATCAGACGAGGGTTTGGATGCCGGGCGACTTAATCCATCATTAAACTTAGTTGAAGCGTTTGAAAAATTGGATAATACTTATGCGCCTATCCCAACGAAAGATGCATCCGGCAACCCTATTTATTATACCAATCAGCTTGATATATTTGCCGGCAGAGATGCCAGGCTTGCTGGCACCGTGTTGTTGCCAAATGGTTTATTTAAGGGCAAAAGAACCGATGTTTGGGCAGGTTATCAATTAGCAGACGGCAGTATACTTACCAGCAATGATGCCGGAAATTTAAAACCATTACCGGGCACAACAACCCCGGTACAGGTTACCGGGAAAGATGGCGTAATTAACGGGCAGGAATTTAGAACACAAACCGGCTTCTATATCCGCAAATACCTCGATCCAACAGTAGGTTCGGGCCGTAGGGGTAGGGGCAGCGATGTGGCATTTATTCGCTACCGTTATGCAGAAGTGTTACTTAATGCAGCAGAAGCAGCCTTTGAACTTGGGCAAACCGGTATTGCAGTTGGATATATAAACCAGGTGCGCGCGCGTGCAGGCCTTGTAACTCCGCTAACCGCAGGAGATTTAACGTTTGACAGGATAGTTCATGAGCGCCGTGTAGAGCTTGCCTTTGAAGGCCATACCTTATTTGATATGAAACGCTGGAGGCTGGCGCACGTTGTATGGGACGGTAATCAAATGTCGGTTACAGATTTATTAAGTAACATTGGCAACGCCAGGAAAAGAAATACGCAACCTTATGGCTTATGGCCTTATAAATACTATAATCCGGGCAGTCCTAACAACAACAAGTGGTTATTTAAAGAGGTGTTGCCTTCGCCGGTAACAGGTGCCAACCGTTTCCAACTGGGCAATTATTATTCGCAAATTGGGAACGATATATTATCGGCAAATCCTCTGATTGTAAAACAACCTAATCAATAGTAAAATTTAAAACATGACCATGAAAATTAAATTTCATCATATAATATTAGTAATACTACTTGCGGCCACCGGTTGCAAGAAAGATAATTACGATGCCCCGGCTCAAAAGTTTAGCGGGCGGTTAATTTACAATGGCGAAGCTATAAATTTAGAATATAACCAGGTGCCGTTTGAGATCTATCAGCCCGGGTTTGGTAAGGTTGGCCCAATTAACGGAACTTTTGACCAGGAGGGTAACTTTTCAACATTGCTTTTCAACGGCAATTATAAATTTACTATTCCACCAAATCAAGGGCCTTTCAGATGGAAAGAGATAAGTGCAGGCAAAAGGGACACTTTGGCGGTTACTATAAGCGGAGCCCAAAATATGGATATTGAAGTGCAGCCATATTATATGCTACGCAACGTATCTATTACGGCCGCCGCTGGTAAAGTAACGGGTGTATTTGATATAGAAAAAATAATTACTGATGCTGATGCTAAAAATATAGAAAGAGTAAGCTTATATATCAATAAAACACAATTTGTATCTGGCGCTGATCAAATTGCCGTTACTGACCTTGCCGGTTCAGCTATTCTAAG
Organism: Mucilaginibacter sp.; assembly: GCF_028288105.1. Taxonomy (GTDB): domain Bacteria; phylum Bacteroidota; class Bacteroidia; order Sphingobacteriales; family Sphingobacteriaceae; genus Mucilaginibacter. The sequence continues at coordinate 11,794 of NZ_JAQBOI010000143.1, forward strand.
CCCTAATAATGTTTCTATGTCCGTAGATATTCCATCTATATCGCCTACGCAAAACTATGTTTTTGCCCGTGTGGGTATTAAAATAGAAGGTGTGGAGGATATGATATTTTCACCATTAACAAAAATCACTTACTAATAACAGGGGCCATAAACCATGGCCCCATTTCCTCACTCTTATACGCTACAAATGAAAAGACTTAGTTTAGGCCTTTCCCTGTTATTTTTTGCCCTAACCGTAAATGCGCAGCAAGGCGAATGGCATTTAATTAAAACCAGAATTACTACTCCCTGGGCCGAAAAGGTTAACCCTAAAGCTCCGCTGCCCGAATATCCGCGGCCTCAAATGGTTAGGGGTAACTGGCAAAATTTAAATGGTTTATGGAGTTACGCCATAGTTCCGAAAGAACAGAAGGAACCTGCTACTTATGCGGGAAAGATATTAGTGCCCTTCGCTGTTGAATCGGCCATTTCTGGTGTGGGTAAAACCGTTGGAAAGGATAGTCTGTTGTTTTATAAAACTACTATCAGCCTAAATAAAGACCTTAAAGGCAAGGACGTATTGTTACATTTTGGCGCTGTAGACTGGCGTGCCGAAGTTTTTGTGAATGGCAAAAGCGCCGGTATACACGAAGGTGGGTTTGATCCTTTTTCATTCAATATCACTCCTTATTTAAAAAGCGGTAGTAAACAAGAAATTAAGGTAAGCGTGTGGGACCCTACAGATGATGGCCCGCAGCCACGCGGTAAGCAGGTTAAAAAGCCGGAAGGTATATGGTATACGCCTGTAACCGGCATATGGCAAACAGTTTGGCTGGAAGGTGTAGCTAAAACCCATATTCAGGCTACTAAACAAACGCCTAATATTGACGATAAAACACTCACTATATCCGCAGAGGTTGCCAACAGCCAACCCGGCGACAAATTAAAAATAACTGCATTTGATGGCAAAACGGTTGTTGATGAAAAAATTGTTGACGCAAATGCTACTGCAGTATTGAATATTAAAAGTCAGAAACTTTGGTCAACTACCGATCCCTTTCTGTACGATTTAAAAGTAGCTGTTATTCGCAACAATAAAACGGTTGACGAGGTAAAAAGCTATTTTGCTATGCGAAAGATATCGCTCGGGCCTGATGCTCATGGCATTCAGCGTATGCTGCTTAATGATAAGTTTGTATTCCAATATGGCCCGCTTGATCAGGGTTGGTGGCCCGATGGTTTGTACACCGCACCAACCGAAGAGGCAATGATATATGATATTGATCAGCTAAAGGCCATGGGTTTTAACATGATTCGCAAGCACATTAAAGTTGAACCGGCACGTTATTATACGTACTGCGATAAAATGGGGATGCTGCTTTGGCAGGATATGCCGAGTGGCGACCTTGGTAACGGTTGGGAGAACCGCCCGGGTGTATTAGACAGGGCAACAGATAAGCCGCGTACGCCCGAATCTGAGGGTTACTACCGTAAAGAATGGAGTGCTATCATGAAAGCGCTGCACAACTATCCGTGCATTGTGGTGTGGACGCCATTTAACGAAGCATGGGGCCAGTTTAAAACGGTAGAGATCTCTGAATGGACCATGAAGAATGATCCGTCGAGATTAGTTAATAGTGCCAGCGGAGGTAATTTTTATACAACAGGCCATATTGTAGATCTTCACAATTACCCTAGCCCTGCCATGCCACGCCCGGATCTTTTTGGTAAGAACACGGCGGTAGTATTGGGTGAGTTTGGTGGCTTAGGCTGGCCGGTTGAAGGCCATAACTGGCAGGCCAATAAAAATTGGGGCTATCAAAATTTTAAAAATGGCGACGATATCCTTAAAAAATATATCACTTTTACCACCAGGTTGCAGGAACTGATCAGAGAGGGGCTTTCGGCGGCTGTTTATACACAAACTACCGATGTGGAAGGTGAGGTAAATGGCTTTATAACCTACGACCGAAAATTTATAAAGATGCCTGTAGATAAATTACATCAGGAACACATAAAATTGTATGATCCGGCGTTAGCAAAATAAACACTATTGAATGAAATACTTAAACAGCATTGGCAAACTTGTTTGTTTATCAATTATACTAAACTGGGCCGGGATGGAAACATCGTCGGCCCAGGTAATTAAAGCTACGGTGCTTAAAAAGATAGATAATGGCCAAATAAATGCCCATTATGTAAGTAACCGTGCACCCTTGCAAAAAGCATATTTTGTTAAATTGCCTGTTGGCAGTATTAAGGCAGGCGGATGGTTAAAAAAAGCATTAGAACTGCAACGCGACGGGCTTACAGGCAACCTTGGGGAAATTAGTATCTGGCTCTCAAAAACCAACAACGCCTGGCTTAATAAAGAAGGCAAAGGCGAATATGGTTGGGAAGAGCTGCCTTACTGGCTTAAGGGATACGCCAATATTGGCTATATGCTTGGTGATAAAAAGATGATCGGCGAAGCAAAGTTTTGGATCGACGCTGTTTTAAATAATCAGCGGGACAATGGCGACTTTGGCCCCGCGGTTGAACGTAAAGGCAACCGCGACCTTTGGACCAATATGCCAATGCTTTGGTGCCTGCAGTCGTACTACGAGTACAGTAAAGATCCGCGTGTAATTCCATTCATGACCAAATACTTCAGGTACCAGTTGTCGGTACCCGATAATAAGCTATTGGAAGATTACTGGGAGAATAGCCGTGGCGGCGATAATATTGCAAGTGTATATTGGCTATATAACCGTACCGGGGATAAATTTTTGCTTGAGCTGGCTACCAGGCTGGACCAAAACACCGCCGACTGGCGCCAGGCAAATAACCTGCCCAACTGGCATAATGTAAACGTTGCACAATGCTTTAGGGAGCCGGCTACGTTTTACCTGCAAAGTCATAACCCCCAGGACCTGGCTGCAACTTATAACGATTTTGAGTTGATCCGTACTGTATATGGGCAGGTGCCCGGAGGTATGTTTGGCGCCGATGAAAATGCCCGTAAAGGGTATGATGACCCTCGCCAGGCGGTAGAAACATGTGGCATGGTAGAACAAATGACATCAGACCAGATGCTGCTTGGTATTACCGGCGACCGCTTTTGGGCGGAGAATTGTGAAGATGTAGCCTTCAATACGTTTTCTGCGGCTTTTATGCCCGATTATAAATCATTACGTTATTTAACAGCACCCAATATGGTTATCAGCGATGGCAAAAATCATAATCCGGGTATTGATAACAGCGGGCCGTTTTTAATGATGAACCCTTTTAGCAGCCGTTGCTGCCAGCATAACCACGCCGCAGGCTGGGTTTATTATGCAGAGAACAGCTGGATGGGCACACCCGATAACGGTTTAGTAGCACAGCTTTACACCGAAGGGCAAGTTAACGCCAAAGTTGGCAGCGGTACAAGAGTTAGTATAACCGAAACCACAAAGTACCCATTTAAAGACCAGGTAAACTTTACGGTGAATACAGCTAAATCAGTTTCATTTCCATTATATCTGCGCATCCCTACGTGGTGTAAAGATGCATCTGTTAAAATAAATGGTGTTCCGGTAAAAGTGAGCAGTTCAACCGGCGAATATATACGGTTGGCCAAAACCTGGAAAAATGGCGACAAAGTGACTTTGCATTTACCTATGCAATTAAAGGTTCGGCAGTGGGCGAAAAATAAAAACAGCGTGAGCGTAAATTATGGCCCTTTAACTTATTCTTTAAAGATCGAAGAAAAATATATTAAGGAAGATAGTAAGAAAACAGCTATCGGCGATTCCCGCTGGCAGGTTGGTGCCGATCCTGAAAAATGGCCGTCGTATGAGATCCATCCTGCATCGGCATGGAATTATGGATTGATCGTAGATGAAAAACACCCCGAAAATTCTTTCAAGATCATACACCGCGAATGGCCTAAAGATGATAATCCTTTTACTAATAACGGCGCACCGATACAGCTAGTCGCCAAAGGCAAAATGATTCCCGAATGGACGGTAGACCAGTACGGTTTGTGCAGCGTATTACCACAAAGCCCTGTTAAAAACAGCGAACCGGTAACACAGTTAACATTGGTGCCGATGGGTGGTGCAAGGTTAAGGATCTCATCATTCCCGGTAATTCAATAAAGATCAATAGCGCTAATGAAAACGGCTAAGCTGCTTGGTTTTTTAATATTTTCAATACTATCGGTAACAACTGTCATTGGGCAGCCAAAAGCCGATAGTATTAAATATCAGCCGCCATCACCCTTATACCGCGATCCGATATTCGATGGCGCAGCCGACCCTGTTCTGGTTTATAACATGGCAAAAAAAGCATGGGTCATGCTTTACACCCAGCGCCGGGCAAATGTGCAATCTCCGGGTGTGGCATTCTGTTATGGCACAGCAATAGGCGTAGCTACTTCAGTAGATAATGGCCATAGCTGGGTTTACAAAGGTGCGCTCGATTTGGATTTTGAAAAGGGGATGAACACCTTTTGGGCGCCAGATGTAGTTTACGATAAGGGTGTTTATCATATGTTTGTTGTTTATATACGCGGCGTGCGCAGCCAATGGGGAGGTGAAACACAGCTGGTTCATTATACCAGCCAGAACTTATGGGATTGGAAATATCTTGGCCCTGTTAAGTTGCCCGCTCACGACATAATCGACCCTGCTTTGATCAAGCTTAACGATGGCAAATGGCATATGTGGTATAAGGATCAAAAATTGGGTAGTATCACCATGACAGCCGTAAGCAGCGACCTGGTTAACTGGCAGGTTGCTGATAAACCTGCCATTGGCGGGAAGGCGCATGAAGGGCCCAAAACTTTTAAATTTAAGAATTACTACTGGATGATAACGGATGAGTGGCAGGGCCAGCGCGTTTATCGATCCGGTGATGCCAAAGAATGGGAACGGCAAGGATTGATACTGGATAAGCCCGGCCATCGTAACGAGGACACTCCAACCGGTGCCCACGCCGATGTGGTTATAAGCGGCGGACATGCCTATATTATTTACTTTACCCATCCCGGCCGTAAAACGCACCAGGATGACGGCGGTCTCGACAAGGATGGTGCCTACACTTATTCGAGCAGAAGGACATCCATCCACGCTGCCGAACTGGAATTTGATGGCAACACATTGGTTTGTGACCGCGACAAACCTTTTAATTTTTATCTGAAAACCGATCAATAAGCCACGTAAAGTAGCATGTATGGCCATTGATAACTCTCACCGGATACTGAATATAATACGTCTATCCCCATCTCTATAATAGCCAATTCTGGCTGTTAACATTTGTGCTATAAACTTTAACATCTGTGTTATAATGCCTGGTAGGTCAATTAATAGATTTACCAGATTGTATTAAACCAGTAACCCTAAGTGTTTCTTCTGATTTTTAAATT
>NZ_JAQBOI010000157.1 GCF_028288105.1 Mucilaginibacter sp.
CAACAGGATAGCCGTATGCTGAAAGAGGAAGTTACCGCCGATGATATTGCAGGTGTGGTAAGCCGCTGGACAGGTATCCCGGTTAGTAAAATGATACAAAGCGAACGCGAAAAGCTGCTTAACCTGGAAGACGAGCTGCACAAACGTGTAGCAGGGCAGGAGGAAGCTATTGAAGCCATAAGCGATGCTATCCGCCGCAGCCGTGCCGGTTTGCAGGATAAACGTAAGCCAATAGGCTCGTTCATATTTTTGGGCACTACAGGTGTGGGTAAAACCGAGCTGGCCAAAGCCCTTGCCGAATACCTGTTCAATGATGAAAACTCATTGGTACGTATAGATATGAGCGAATACCAGGAGCGCCATTCGGTTTCAAGGCTGATAGGTGCGCCTCCGGGATATGTGGGTTACGATGAAGGTGGTCAACTGACCGAAGCCGTGCGCCGCAAGCCATATAGTGTGGTATTACTGGATGAAATAGAAAAAGCGCATCCGGATGTGTTTAACATACTGTTGCAGGTATTAGATGATGGGCACTTAACAGATAATAAAGGCCGGGTGGTAAACTTTAAGAATACTATCATCATCATGACATCTAATATCGGCTCCAACATTATCCAGGAAAACTTCCAGGAGTTGGATGATGAAAACCGTGAGGAAGTTATCGCCAAAACAAAGAACGACCTATTTACTTTGCTGCGTGCAACTATACGCCCCGAGTTTTTGAACAGGATTGACGAGATCATTATGTTTACCCCGCTTAGCCGCGATGAGATAACCGATATTGTGAAGCTGCAGTTTAAGCAGGTACAGCAAACCCTTGCCGAAATGGGTGTAACTATCGAAGCATCTGACGAGGCGCTGGATTGGCTGGCACAATTGGGCTACGACCCGCAATTTGGCGCAAGGCCTTTAAAAAGGGTTATTCAAAAGAAAATACTGAACGAGCTATCAAAACAAATACTGGCCGGTAAGGTAGATAGAGACAGCAAGATAAAGCTGGATATGTTTGATAACAACTTTGTATTTATGAATGCGAGTGAATAATTTGATGTTAGGATGTATTACAAAAAGAGCGGCCCAAAAGGCCGCTCTTTTTGTAATACTATAATTGGCGTCACGTTGCAGCAAGCTTTAACGAAATATCCTGGCCCGATGGCTATTTACTTGGCATTTATATAGGTGTATTCAATGGTGCCGGATTGTATCTCGGGAACATTATGCTTAATATATGTGCTTTTTACGTTTGCCTTAGTAGGATATCCCTCACTATCATATGTGTAGCTATAGACATAAGTGGTCATTTCAGAATAATTCATACACGTCTCTTTTGTTATTTCATTTTTACTGGCAAATGGCATCATCGACTGGGTAAACATATCAAACACATTAAACATATTAAACGTGTCACCGCTATATAAATACGGGCTTTTTTTATCTCCATACTCATAAACTGATCCCGAAAAAAATGCCCCCGCATCCTTTACAGTCAACTTTACAAGATTGCCATTAAGATATTCAAATGCAATGTCATTGATAGCATATTCTTCACCATTTACATAAGAATAGATCATTGTGCTTATAGTACCGATAGTACCAAGCTCATTTGTTTTTAATTCAATAGCGCTGTTTACTGCTGGGTTTGAAGGAAAGATGTGGTTAATTCCTGTTAGTTTACCATAATTATAGCTAAAATTAAGATAATCATATGAATATTGTCCTGCATTTTCCAGCCTATTTAATGTGCCGTCAGCATTATATGCTAAAACGAAATCTTGAAAAAGGGTTGTATATATAGAAGATTTATGAACTTTAATCACCTGATTTTTGTCATTAAAGCTATACTCTGTAGTGCTTCCGTTGTAAGAGTCCACCACTTTGGATAATAGTTTTTTAACAGTTGAAGGTGGATTCCCAGTTGAAGGTGGATTCCCGGTTGAGGGGGGATTGCCAGTTGAGGGGGAATTGCCATTATCTTTTTTACAAGCAATAAAAGATATCGCAATAAAGGTTAAAAATAAAAATCTTTTCATAATTGCGATAGGTGCACCATTTTAAAATACTTAATGGTCTGATGCTCAGGTAATCAAAGATGATGATAATATCTTATATATTGAAATTAAATAAATAAAATTGAACTGTAAACATCATCATTCAAATTAAAACAACAGGCATGTTTTTGGGTTATTACATTATAATCATTATCACACCAGAATAAACGCTACTACCATGAAAAATTTTGAAACATTAGTGGATGCCACTAACGATCTGACGAAAAGAGGATATACCGCAAACTTAAGCCTTGAAGGCGACACCATAGACGATAAATCGAACAACATACATATGACCGCTAACGACTTTGAAATAGATGAGTTCTACCGTTTCGAAGGGCAAAGCAATCCGGATGATATGGCAATAGTTTATGGTATTAGTTCAGCTAAATACAATTTAAAAGGTATATTAGTTAACGCGTACGGTACTTATGCCGATGATAGTTCATCGGCTATAGCAGCAAAGCTGCACCACCACCAGGTAAGCAATAACCTGCATGGTAGTGATCGACCGACACAGTAATTCACAAGTAAAAAGTCAAAATTCAAAAGCTTTGCAGGCGACAGGCATTGTTTTTGAATTTTGGCTTTTACTTTAGCTTTTAATTGCTGCAAGCAATTTCTTTCCTCTTGATTGTATAGCCGGGCCGGCATCGCGCAGCATAAATTGTATCTGATTGGCCAGTTCTTCTTTTATCCAATCGTAACGGTCACATAAGTTAAACAGGGTATCGGCCGCAAATACCTTAACCGCAACTTTTACTTTAGAGTCTATCAGCCAGTCAAAACATTGCTCAACCACAACTTCCATATCAATGCCGGCCAACTTTATTTTGATCTCTTTCGGGGCGTCGGGCGAGGTAAGATGCATTAAAATGCGGGTATAGTGCCTTTTACAGCTGGCATTGGTAACATCGCCCATTCGCTGTACAAAGTATTCCAGATTATTAACGTAGCGTTCGGGTTCGGCTAAAACAGTAGTATCCAGTAGCCATGCGGCGCGAAAGCCAACTTGTATATCATTATGGAATGTAATATCTATTAGCTTGTCCAGGTCAAAGTTTTGTTCTCTTAATTTAACTGATAGCCGCTCAATAAACCCCTTTGTAGGGTCAGCCATTAATTGCTGAATAAGCTGGTCGGTGGTAAACATTGTATCCATCAGGAATATAAAATTATGAAAACTTTTTTCAGTGCCCCATCTTTTATAATAAAAGGTATTGTGTTATGACTGCGAAACAGAAAGCAAAAAAAGCAACCAAAAGGTGGTCGGCTAAAGTAACCGAAACCAGCGATGCCCTTGATCTGGACAGGGAAGTTTTTAAATCAAAAGATCCGGAAGAAATTGCCGAATCGTTAAAACACTCGGCCGATAAAAGCCACAGGCGCAAAGGTTCTCCCTTCCAAAGTGCAATGTCTATGCTTAATTTTTACATAAACCGCGCCGGGAAGAACCTTACCAAGACCCAAAAAAAACCACTCGAAAGAGCAAAGAACAAATTGCGTAAGCTGTATGGGCACGAAGAAAAGTAACCGGCTTGCTGCCTGTAACATTTTATAATAATTACTGTCTGTAATTTATATACCTTCAAATCTTTACAACATTTAAACACTATGGCTTTGTAAAAATTATACATTTGCCTACCGTTAAATAATCGTTATTACATGGTTAAATTCAATCGATTT
>NZ_JAQBOI010000208.1 GCF_028288105.1 Mucilaginibacter sp.
TCTAATGCCCAGGATCAGCAAACCTCGCATAATAGTTTTAACAATTTTTATTTTGCCAAAATGCTTAACCTCTCATTTGGTGTAGGCTATCCTATAGGCGGCAACAAGCTTATTGTTGAACCATTTGTAAAATACCCCCTTGGCGGTTTAGGTGCGCAGGATATCCGCTTCGGGGCAGGCGGTATAAACCTTAAATTCAGCTTTAAAACGCAGAAGAAATAAGAATCATATTTCATATAAATAAGATTCTTTTAGTCAGCTTTTTTTGTTTTCTTAGCGCTTCAATCCACACCTTATCACCTTCACATGAAGAAACTTGTACTTACTGTATTATCTTTTTTTTTCGTAACCCAGCTATTTGCACAGAATATCGAAACTTCTTTTGCCCTGTACACCGGATTAATGCATTTTGCCGGCCCTTCTGCCACCTCATCAACAGCTATAAATAAAGGTTTTACCAACACATCGATTTTAAATTATACCAACAACCCGTATGGCAGTAAAACCGAATTTGGTTTTGGTATCGATCTTCAAGCACAATTAGTTACAAAAAAACAGTTTATTGCCGGTTTGCAAATTGGAACAGAAATCTTAAAAAGTAAGGTTGATATTACCGGAATAAATAGTGGTTCACTACCCTTCCCATCAAAAGCCGAAGGGTCAACTAATATTAATAACAATTATATTAACTTAAACCCATACATAGGATATCGCTTGCCTTTACCAAAAGTAAAATTGGATATATTGACTGGCATAGAATTCGGTTACATAACCAACTCTTATGAAAGAGGTTCGGCAAAAGCTGACAACGGTGCAACTTACAAAACCCAAAGGGATAGGAAAACGGTTAGTGTAGACAACAGATTAAAATTTGGGTTAGCCGCCCACTACGATCGCATTGGACTAACTGCCAGCTATGCGTATGGCTTAACTAATTATTTAGGGTCGATGATTGGCGGTACTAACCCAAGTGCGCATACCGAAGTAATAAGGATTGGGGTAAGTTTCTTCATATTTAATGACTAAAAATGGCTTTTTATTTAAACCTGATGGCTTTTACCGGCGTTATCCGTGTAACCAGCATTGATGGAATTATCAGCACCATTAAACAAACTACAAGCGTACCAATGTTTAAAAGGAAAACATCCATCCAAACAAATTTTATAGGCACAAAGGTCATGTAATATGATGCCTGATCGAGTTTGAAATAATGTGTATGTTGCTGAAAAAAACCAAGGCCAAGGCCCAAAATATTGCCTAATAATAACCCTACCCCTATCAGGTAAGCCGCGTTATACAAGAATATTTTTTGGATTATCCAATTACCAGCACCCATCGCTTTAAAAATGCCTATCATAGCAGTGCGCTCCAATATCATTATCAGCAGGGCCGATATCATGTTGATAACCGCTACTGCTATCATTAACACCAGCATTACTACGGTGTTTACATCCAGCATGCCCAGCCATTCAAATATTGTTGGATAGTTTTCTAAAACTGTAGATGATTTTAGTTTAATAGGTAATTTATCATCAATGGCGTTGGCAGTAATATTTAGTTTATCAAACTGCTTTGTTCTGACTTCGTAACCACCAATCTCACCATTTTTCCAATCGTTTAACCGCTTTATTAATGCAAGGTCGCCTATTACAAAGGTTTTATCTACTTCATCAACGCCAAGGTTAAATATGCCAACTATCCTAAGTTTACGTTTACGTGGTGGCTCCTGTACAAAATACATTAGCAAATCATCGCCTGCTTTTAGTTTTAAGCGGTTGGCGGTTACCTGCGATATCAGTATTTGGTTTTGTACTTCGGTTGTATCAGTAAAATTGATAACCGTACCACTTACAAGTGCCTTTTTAACATAATCCCAGTTATAGTTTTTATCAACACCCTTAAGTACTACACCTTCAATTTCGTTATTGGCTTTGATAATACCGGGTTTCGTAGCGTATGGGTAAACAGCATCTACAAGACTAACCGATTTGATGTCTTTCACCACATCGGCGCTATCAACAAAGGAAGATTTCTCGTACGAGGCATTGTTATCCAGCTTAACAATTTGGATATCGCCGGCAAAGCCCCTAACCTTTTCCCGTATTTCTTGTTTAAACCCTTTAATAACGGCTAATGAAAGTATCATTACGCCAAGGCCCAGCATAATACCAATAATGGCTATGCGCACAATTAATTTTGAAAACGTACGCTTTGACTTAAATGTAATGCGACTTGATATAAACCTGGCGAAATTCAATGCAGAATGATTTTTGTACCTTCGCAAAGATGCGTTTTTACACTTAAACATACTGCTTTTAAATTTGCTTTAACATCAAAATCTTATGACCGGCATCAAATTATATACTCCCATATTGGCGCTAAGCCTGCTTTTTTTAAAGTGCGACGATTTTGCGCAAGCACCAAAAGCTGCCACAAAAACCGCTAAAACCGTAGCAGTAAAAAAGATAATTACCCCCATACTGCCCGCCGCCGACAGGCTGGACGCCTACCTGGACTACCTCAAAGGCCGCAAAATTGGGATGCTGATAAATCAAACATCTATCATAGGCAATAATAAAAAGCCTTTGGTTGATAGCTTGTTGAAACTTGGCGTAAACGTTAAAAAGATATATGGCCCCGAGCATGGTTTTAGAGGCAATGCCAGCGATGGCGCTAAAATTGATAACACTACCGACCCGGTTACCGGCCTGCCGGCTATATCGCTTTACGGCAAACATTACAAACCTACCCCCGAAGACCTAAAAGGGATTGACCTGATGATATTTGATGTACAGGATGTGGGCACAAGGTTTTACACCTATATATCTACCCTACATTATGTAATGGAGGCCTGCGCCGAAAATAATAT
>NZ_JAQBOI010000225.1 GCF_028288105.1 Mucilaginibacter sp.
AGGCCTATAGCCCACAAGCCGCTGAGCCTATCGAACATGATAGCCCAAAATACTTTTTTGGCCGGTAATTTATAGGTTTTGTTGAGCAGATAGATCTTGTAACCATCGCCACCAATACCACCCGGTAACAGGAAGTTATAGAACAACCCCAACAAATATAAACGAAAGTTAAAACGCGGATCGAGCTTTAGTTTGATGGATTTAAAGAAACTTGATAAACGCCATGACGACATCACCATAGAAGCGAAGAAACATAGCAGCGCGGCAAACATCCACCAGTAATTGGCATGTATTAGCCTTAGTTTTACCTTTTGCAAGGGCACTTTGCTAAATACATAGTATAGCAGAACCGAGGTTACCGCAAATTTAAGCACCACTTTAGTAATGTTCCACAAAGTATCTTTCCAGGTTTTAGGCTTAATAGCCTTCTCCATATCTTCTACTTCGGTTTCTGCTAAATCTTTCATTCGGATGCAAAGCTATGTTTTTTTTAGATTTCATGTTTTGATTTCACAGATTTTAACATTGATTACACAGATTGATATTGACATTCGGTGTAATCTTAAAATCAAATCAGTGTAATCATAGTAGTAAAATCGGTGTAATCACCAATCAAATCCTTATTTTTGCGCAAATTTCTATCAGATATGAGTAAGGTAAAAGTTGGTATAGTGCAGATGACCTGTACTGCAAATAAACAGGAGAACCTGGATAAGGCCATTGTTAAAGTTAGGGAAGCAGCCGCCAAAGGCGCGCAAATTGTTTGCCTGCAGGAGCTTTTTACATCGCTGTATTTTTGCGATGTGGAAGATTACGATAACTTTAAGTTAGCCGAACCTATCCCCGGCCCATCAACCGATGCTTTGCAAAAAGTAGCTGGCGAACTGGGTGTGGTGATCATTGCCTCGTTATTTGAGAAACGCGCCCAGGGCGTTTACCATAATACCACCGCCGTTTTAGATGCCGATGGCAGCTACCTTGGCAAATACCGCAAAATGCACATCCCGGACGACCCGGGCTTTTACGAGAAATTCTACTTCACCCCCGGCGACCTTGGTTACAAAGTTTTTAAAACCAAGTTTGCTACTATAGGTGTGCTGATCTGCTGGGACCAATGGTACCCCGAAGCTGCACGCATTACCGCATTAATGGGTGCCGAAATATTGTTCTACCCAACCGCTATTGGCTGGGCAACCACGCAGGACGAGGCCACTAACGTTAAACAATACAACGCCTGGCAAACCATCCAACGCTCGCACGCGGTAGCCAATGGTGTGCACGTGGTAAGCGTGAACCGTGTTGGCGAAGAAGCAGGTGTTAAGTTCTGGGGAGGCTCGTTCTTTGCCGATCCGTTTGGTGAGGTTTTGCACCAAACTACTGTTGAGCAGGAAGAAGTGATTGTAAAAGAGCTGGATCTGGATCAGTCTGATTACTACCGCAGCCACTGGCCATTTCTACGCGACCGAAGGATAGATTCATATCAACCGATTACAAAACGTTTAATAGATAACGATTAACCTACAATACCCCACGCGTCATTGCGAGGTACGAAGCAATCTCCTAGCCTCACCCTGCCCTCTCCAAAGGAGAGGGTAAAAAAGAGATTAAAGTCCTCTCCTTTGGAGAGGATTTAGGTGAGGCTTCCTCGCAATGACGGTTTTAATACAACATCAGCCATGAGCCAATCATCAAACCAAAACTTACCAAAAGGATTCCACTTCCCTGCCGAATGGGCTAAGCATTCCGCCACATGGCTAAGCTGGCCGCACAAGGAGGCTTCGTGGCCGGGTAAACTGGGGATGATATACGGCAAATATGCTGAGTTCATTAAGGTACTAACCGAAGGCGAGATCGTTCGCATTAACGTGGTTGATGAGCAAATGGCGGCCTTTGCCAAACAGCAATTGCAGATTGTTGGTGCCGACTTAAACAAGGTTGAGTTTTTTGAATTTGGCACTAACGATGCCTGGTGCCGCGATCATGGCCCTGCATTTTTGGTGAATTACGAAACTAAAGAAAAGGTTATTGTTGATTGGAACTATAATGCATGGGGTGATAAGTATCCTCCGTACAATCTGGATGATGTTATCCCTACAAAAATTGGCGCGCAGTTTAACCTGCCGGTATACCACCCGGGTATTGTGATGGAAGGTGGCTCGGTTGATTTTAACGGCGCGGGCACTTTGCTTACTACCACTGCCTGCTTACTCAACAAAAACCGCAACCCGCATTTAAACCAGCAGCAGATTGAAGAATACCTGCAAAATTACTACGGGGTCGAACAAATACTTTGGCTGGGCGATGGCATTATAGGCGACGATACCGACGGCCATATTGATGATATTACCCGTTTTGTAAATACCGATACCGTGGTTACCGTGGTGGAAGAGAACAAAAACGACGAGAACTACCACATACTACAGGAAAACCTGCAAACCCTTAAAACCATGCGCCTGCTAAACGGCAAGCAACTAAACATTGTTGAGCTGCCCATGCCCAATGCCGTTGTATATGATGGACAGCGTTTACCGGCATCGTACGCAAACTTCTACATAGGTAATTCGGCAGTTATTGTACCTACCTACCGTTCCCGTCACGACGATAAAGCGCTGGATATCCTGCAGAACTGCTTCCCCGACAGGAAGGTTATCGGCATCGATTCAACAGATATTATCTGGGGCTTGGGGAGTTTCCATTGTTTGAGTCAGCAGGAACCGGCGGTGTAATTTATTGGGTGATGTAATACCAGGGGATTTTAAATAATCCTTTTTTTACCTGTATATGTACATTAGCACCTATAAAAGCCTGGTTGTAAAATTCACGCGATATCTTTACTTCACTTGGTATATCATTCATTGCCCATGAACTTAATTTAACATGATATACCGTAGTGCTTTTTCCTCCGGATGACTTGTCTGTTATTGTAACAGGAAAGCTTTGAGGAGCCGAATTATCTAAATTACAGTTGATAATTACCGCAAAACTATAGCTGTATATGAATGCTATAAATATTACAGCCAAACCCTGGCCCCATAGGGCACTTTTCGATCTATCCCACCCCTTAAAGTATAAAACAATAGAAACCAATATCCCTACCAAAACAAACGGCAGCCAAACATGATCGCCCCGGAGAATTGAATAATCTACCAGTGATTTAATTAGTGCTACGATACCAGATATGTACATCCCCCAAATAATACAAGGGTATGCGCTACTGGTTTTTGTGACTAATTTAATTAAGCCTTTTGATTTAATTAGCAATACAATTCCAATTAAAGGCCAGAGCACTAAGATTGTGTCTACTTTAGATTGGGTTCTTAAAAGTACAATGGATAACACAAATATTGCGATACCGCCAGCATTATATATCAACGCTATTTTTTTAGCTTTTTTAAATTCATCAAGTCGTTCTCCTTCTGTATTACCTAACTCAGCATCCTGTAAAATTATCTTTAAATCGTTCTGTCTATCCAATTCATTTAAATCGGAGTAATGAAGAGAAAGGGATTCTATTAATTCGGTACTATTACCAATACTGATATAGT
The DNA here is from genome assembly GCF_028288105.1 of Mucilaginibacter sp. Lineage (GTDB taxonomy): Bacteria > Bacteroidota > Bacteroidia > Sphingobacteriales > Sphingobacteriaceae > Mucilaginibacter. Next base: position 3,546 of record NZ_JAQBOI010000225.1, read on the forward strand.
CATTGATCATTAATCCACGAACTCCTTGCTGATTAGCATAAATAAAGATGGCTTTATCTTTAACTCTATAACCTTTAACAAGACTGTTTGGTAATTCCCTTGTACCAAACAGTCCTCTTACCGCTATTGAGGTATCTGAAATTACAACCCGTCTTTTAAATGTATATAGTGCAAGTAATATCCCCCCTGTCAACATAAGCACGGAGAAGATTATCATACCAATATAGCTATTGGAACTGTTGGCTTTTGAAAGCAAGTACATACTTGCGCAAACCAGTGCAGCAGTCATTAATCCGTTAAATACTTTTCCGAAAGTCGATATCTTATACTCCTGTTCCATTGTAATTATTTAGGTTTCCTAAAGTATATATTTTATTAATCTTACCAGAACCTAATTTTTTACCGACAATTTATACCCCCTTACCGACTTCTTTAATCATATTGCCAATTATACATTTGCATATATGTAATCTTAAGTTAGTTTTGGTTAAGATTAAAAATAAGAAGACCATGTCTAACAATATAGATCATATAAACCGCACTCCAAAAAACAAGGTTTTAGCCGGGGTAATATTATTGGCAGTAGGCGGTATACTGCTCATTAAACAATTCGATTTTTTCTTTTTCCCTAACTGGATATTCAGCTGGCCAATGTGGATCATAGTTTGGGGTATATATTATGGTGCTAAACATAACTTTCGTAAACCGCTATGGTTTATACTCGTAATAGTAGGTATGGGCTTTTTGCTCGACGATATATTCCCCAATTTTAACGTGAGCGATATTACATGGCCAATACTGCTTATTAGTTTTGGTTTATGGATAATAATGAGACGGAGGGGTGAACCCGCAGTCGCTAATGGCGACTACTGGGACAAAAAATACCAGGCCAACCCATACAGTGCAGATAAACCTTTAGCAAACTTTGATACCGAAGGTACTGAAGCTGCTGCACCCGAACCTATAGGCAGCATCCCCCCACCATCCGAAGATGATTACCTTAACGCTACCGCTGTGTTTGGCGGCGTTAACAAAACCATCCTATCTAAAAACTTTAGGGGTGGCGATATCACAAATGTATTTGGCGGTACCGAGCTTGATTTTACCCAGGCGGATATCCACGGGCGTGTAGTAATAGATATTACCCAACTGTTTGGCGGTACAAAAATTATCGTGCCTGCTAACTGGCACGTAATACCAGACCTTGCCGCGGTATTTGCCGGTGTGGATGACAAACGCATTAAACACGCGCAAACCAGCACTACCGATAAGGTTTTGGTGCTGAAAGGTGTATCGCTGTTTGCCGGTGTAGATATCCGCAGCTATTAATTAAAATAACGGACAAGAAAGTGTTTCATAAAGTCCTCTCCCTTGGAGAGGATTTAGGTGAGGCTTATCAATCATATAATTTAAAGGGAGAGATACGTTATGAACTGGTATGTAGCAAAATTAGTTTTCAGGGTAATAAGCGGCAATGGCGACCATAACGCGCAATTTGACGAGCAATTACGCCTTATAAATGCCGACAATGAAATAGAGGCTTATGAAAAAGCAAGCACTATTGGCCATGCCAACCAGGATAGCTTTATAAACGTAAAAAAGCAAACGGTTAAATGGCAATTTATTGATGTTGCCGAACTGAATGCTTTAAGCGGCCTTACGGATGGCACCGAGCTATATTATAACATACACGAAGCAACAGACCCAGACCTTTACATTGCCTGGGCACATCATAAAAGCGCCCTGCTGGGTGCAAAAAACTAAAACCTAACAATAAACAAAAAGCTTTGGCTTCATCACAAATATCGCAATCAAAATTAATCGGGGCCTTCGCGGTCTGCGGGTTAGTATGGGCCGCCTTGCAGGGCTATATTATCCATAGCTTCGGTTTCCCCTGGATGACTGCTGTTACCGATAGCGCTACCAGTGGCATATTGCTATGCGGTGCATGCTGGCTTATTAATAATAACCTGCGTTATTACCAGCCCGATAAAGAAAGCTACATCTATCTGCTGATATGGTGCGCCGCGCTTGCTGCCGCCTGTATTGCCGGTTGCCGTTACATACTGCCGCTGTTTAACATGGGGCAGGTGTACCATAACTTTTTATTGCAATCGTTGGTTATCCGCTTCTTTACGCTGTTTTTAGCTATTGGATGGATGGCCATGATCAGCGCCCTGTGGTACACACAGCTGGACCATAAAAAAACCGTCGACCGTAAAACCGAAGCCGAAAAACTGGCCCGCGATGCCGAGCTTTACAACCTTCGCCAGCAATTACAACCCCACTTTTTGTTTAATAGTTTAAACTCTATTAATGCCCTTATAGGCTTTAAGCCTGATGAAGCACGGAAGATGATCCACCAACTGTCGGATTTTTTACGAGGCACCTTAAAAAAAGACGATCAGCTTTTAGTACCCCTGACCGATGAATTGACGCATTTAAATTTATACCTGGAGATTGAGAAGGTTCGTTTTGGCCATCGCCTGCAAACCGAGATAAGCTGCGATGATAAATGCGGCGAGGCCACGCTGCCTTCCATGCTGTTGCAGCCACTGGTAGAGAATGCCATAAAGTTTGGCTTATACGATACCACAGGCGAGGTTACCGTAAGCATCCGTGCCGAATCAGAGGACCAGTATCTTGTTATTATGATCCAAAACCCTTACGACCCAAAAACAAGTCGCCCGCGTAAAGGGACCGGTTTTGGCTTAAGCGGGGTACAACGCCGACTTTATTTGATATTTGCGCGTAACGATTTGATGGAAACTCACGCAAATGATAATATATTTACAACCATAATAAAAATACCGCAGTTATGATCAGCGCTTTAATTATTGACGACGAGCCTTTGGCCCGTATGGTTGTACAAGAATATTTACAGGCTTTCCCCCAGATAGAAGTGCTGCAGGAATGCGGTGACGGTTTTGAAGGCCTTAAAGCCATTCAGCAACACCAGCCCGACCTGATATTTTTGGACGTGCAAATGCCCAAAATTAATGGCTTCGAAATGCTGGAACTGGTGGACAATCCGCCGGCGGTAATATTCGCTACAGCGTTTGATGAATATGCCATAAAAGCTTTTGAAACACATGCGGTAGATTATCTTTTAAAACCCTTTAGTAAAGAACGCTTTACCAAAGCTATAGAAAAACTACTGGCGCAGGCCCCTGCCGGCCCTACACCGGTTACCAAAACTAACCCATTGTTAGAAGAAGCCGCCCAATCGCCTGGGCAAAACGAGCGTATTGTGGTAAAAACCGGCACCAAAGTAAAGATCATATCTGTACAGGATGTGGAATACCTGCAAGCCGATGACGATTACGTAAGCGTTATTACCGCGGAAGGCGCGTTCTTAAAAAACAAGACCATGGCCTTCTTCGAGAAGACCTTAGATCCACGATATTTTGTGCGCGTACACCGCTCCTACATCATAGCCATACAGCAAATTACCCGTTTAGATCCATACGAAAAAGACAGCCACCTGGCCATCTTAAAATCGGGCGCTAAAATACCGGTAAGTAAAACAGGCTATGTGAAATTGAAGCAGGTGCTGGGAATATAAGCGTCTCCGGCCATGCATTGCCAGCCTAAAGGAGACGCGAAGTATCGCGTCTCTACAATGATCTGCTTATTTCTCTAACCGCCAAACCGTTTCTACAACATCTGCTTCTGCTAATTCTTTCTTGAACTGTTCGCAGCTTTTAAATTGCAGGGTAGCAAGCTTCCTGCTTTCTAAACTAAGGCTGAACCTTTTTTCATCAAACGGCCAGGGCTTTACGGTGAGGGAACCATTGCTGTTTTGCATCAGTTTATATTGTCGTTTATCCGGCCCCCGGCTTACTTCTATTGTGCGGTTTTCTGGCTGCACCTCGTGTTGGGCAAGCAATAAGGAAAAAGCATCGCACCATTCCAGCAAACCATAGATCCTGGTGGCCTCTTTTGGGGTTATTTTAAGCGCTTTCCGCCATGCCCTTTGCAATTTTTCCTGTTCGGCCAAAAAGGGTTTTACTAATGGGTTGGTACCGGCTTCGCGTGTGTACAGGAAAACCATATGCATGGATGTTAGCAGGGCAATGTACCGGCTTTTAGATACAGAGAAATCATGCAACCGTTGGCTGTGCTCCGGCTCAAATTTTTTCATTTTAAAATCTACCGGGCCACCTTGCGGGGTAAGCAGGTCGTCAGCTTCCAGTTCGGTTTGGGCATCGTCGTGGTCGGCTATGGCTATTAGGGTTTCCACCCAGCGATCGGGACGGTCTTTTTTACGCCATTGCACAGCAATTTGGGCCGCAAGCAGGCCATGCGCCCTTTGCGTTATAATTTCCCAACCTTGTTCTGTATAATTGACGATCATTAAAGCAATAATGATTGAGAAGGGAAAATTGTTTATCCCCACGATGTAGAGACGCAATACTTTGCATCTCCCGCCATACAATTATCTGCCTAAAGCGGACGCGATACTTTGCATATCTCATCAAGCAATTACCAACCTAAAGGAGACGCGAAGTATCGCGTCTCTACAATATTCATTCTGCCAGCAATACCATCCAGGCTTCTTTCACCAACCCATCATCCAGCAGTTTTTTAGCTTTCAGGTGCAGCTGCAACTCGCGGGTTTGACTGTCGCCTATGGTAGCATCAAAGAGTTCTTTTATCTCATCGGATTGTACATAGGCTTCAATTTCACTATCCGTCGGCAACACTTCAACATTGCCCAACTGGCCCAGGTTATTACCCGTAAGTACCTTTGAATGGCGGATAGCGTACGGAATAGCATCTACCCCAATACCTATTGTGCTTACAGGTTTTGCCACCTTAAACAGGTTATCGGCAGTAACACGGCAATACCAATCGCCACCGAGGCGGGCCACCAGATCTATTTTTTCCTGGTTGACAGTGCCATTCTCGCTTAAAATATCTTCCTTGATATGAATCAGTTTGATCTCGGCTATTACCAAATTACCGGCACCCGGTATTTCGCCAAGGCTTATTATCTCCCTTACAACACACTCCAACTGCACCGGCGATTCGGCCACTCGGGGCGGTTTTACCATGGTTGAAGGCAGTTCGGTTAAACCTGCTTTAATAAACTCGTTTACGCCTGCCGGGTATTCCACGCTTGATAGAGATACCTGCTGCACCATATCGTAGTTCACAATATTGATAACACACTCGGGCACTTGTTTCAGGTTTTCCAGCGTGTGTTTGGTAGTATTATCCCTCACCCTGCGCGACGGAGAAAACACACATATCGGCGGGTTTACGCTAAACAGGTTAAAAAAACTAAACGGACTCAAATTTACATTACCAGCCTTATCAATAGTTGATGCCAGACAAATAGGCCTCGGCGCCACCGCATGGTTAAGGTAGGCTTGTATTTGTAACGGGGAAAGGTCTTTTATATCGAGGGTTAGCATGATTTTCTCCACGCGTCATTGCGAGGTGCGAAGCAATCTATTAGCCTCACCCTGCCCTCTCCAAAGGAGAGGGTTCTGATTGGCTTCCTCAAGTCCTCTCCTTTGGAGAGGATTTAGGTGAGGCTTCGTCGCTATGCTCGCAATGACGGCTTTATTATTTGTATTATTTCTTTATCGCCAGCAACGAAAAATCATCATTACTCTTCTTAATTATATTGCCAAGCATCCCTAATCCGGTTATTTCCATTTCAACCAAATCGTTTGGCTGTAACCACTGAACCTGATAGTTGGGATCATTTAGTAACCCGGTGCCGTTAAGTTCCAGGAAACAACCCGTACCCACCGTACCCGAACCTATTACATCACCCGGCAGTACATCACAACCATAGGCGCAGCGTTCTATGATCTCGGCAAATGTCCAGTCCATATCGGCCATGTTGCCGCTGCTAACTTGTTTGCCATTAACTACGCATTTCATTTCTAAATTATAGGTAACGCCGGTATGCCCTTCTTTTGGTGAAGTTTTATATTGCTCCAATTCATCGGGCGTAACCAGCCAGGGACCAATCACGGTCGAAAAATCCTTTCCCTTTGCAGGACCAAGGTTGAGCAGCATTTCTTCCATTTGCAGGGTGCGGGCGCTCATATCATTCATGATCATATAACCGGCAATAAAGCTATCGGCATCTGCAGCTTTAATGTTACGGCCTTTTTTATTCAGCACCACGGCAACTTCAAGTTCAAAATCAAGTTTCTGAAAATGATCGGGCATGCACTCAATTTCGCCGGGGCCTTGAATTGCGTTATGGTTGGTAAAATAAAATATAGGGTATTGGTCAAACTCCGCGATCATATCTACCTTGCGGTTGCGCCGCGCGGCTGCCACATGCTGCCTAAAAGCATATCCGTCACGGCACGATGTTGGGTGTGGTACCGGTGCCATCAGCTCATAAAATAGTTCCTCTTTAGCCTGCAGCTTACCAGATTTGATAGCCTCATTAACCTTTTTGGCCCGATCCATCAGCTCATCTCCGCCCCATAAAAACTCATTCATGTTATCGGGGATTAGCTTATCGCAGGAGTTTAGGTTGTAAATATGTCCGTTAATAAATATACCTAAATGTTCCCGGTCTTCGGTTTTGTAGGATACTAATTTCATAAGTTAGGATTGGTTTATTGGAAATCAAAAGTAGTTATTTTGGTTGATTGGTTATTGGTTTAAGAATTGATTTACGGAAGGAGGCTCCGCTGGAGCCATTTACCTTATTAATATTTTCTATAAACAGGATGCTCCTACGGAGCTTTTAATGTCACTTCCTTACTCCGGAGGAGTTACCTGTTTATAGAAACACCTCATATTTTCCTATAGGCTCCGTAGGTGCCTCCTTAACTACTCACCAATCACCAATCACAAAACTATGCTTGCATATTAATTTCTTATACCGTAATTTTGATACCAATGATGAGCATTAAAAAACAGTTTTACTTTTCCCTTGGGCTTACTTCTATGAGTAACTCCTCTTCTTTCAGGGATGCTGTGCTCTCTAAGATCGCGCTGGCGCAATTCTAACT
>NZ_JAQBOI010000240.1 GCF_028288105.1 Mucilaginibacter sp.
TTTTGGGTAACATGTATTTCCTGTCTACATGGGTTGCCGTTGTATTAGGGAAACTTAAAGGCCGTAAAATTATAATGTGGACACACGGCTATATAAAAGAAGAAAAAAACGCTAAGGGGTTTATCCGTTCTTTATTTTATAGGTTGGCCGATGATCTGTTAGTTTACGGGCAAATGGCTAAAGATATTTTAATATCCAGGGGCTTTGATGCCAGTAAAATAAAAGTAGTTTATAATTCTTTAGACTACCATTATCAGTTATGCATACGTAATAATAGCCCGGTTGATAAATTAATTGATTTTAAAAACGTGGGTATACCCGCGTTTGGGTTTATTGGCAGGTTAACCAAACAAAAAAAACTAAATATATTAATAGAATCGCTAAACCTGCTGCATGCAAAAGGACACCTATGCAATTTGTTAATAATTGGTGATGGTGATGCTTTAACAGGGCTGCAAGCATTGGTAAATAAATATAACCTTAACGATTATGTATGTTTTTATGGATCGTGTTATGATGAGGCCACAATATATAGTCTGTTTAAACAGATACGGTTAATTGTATCGCCGGGCGAGGTTGGGTTAACCGGGATACATGCTATGACTTATGGTATACCGGTTTTAACACACGATAGATTTGATAGGCAAATGCCCGAGTTTGAATGCATTAAACCGGGTGTTACAGGTGACTTTTTTGATTATAATAACCCCATAGAAAGCCTGACAGATTTACTGCAGGTTTGGTTTAAAAAAACAAACTTTGACGAAATAAAAGAGAAATGTTATCAAGTTATTGATGATCACTATAACCCTTATAACCAAATGCATATCATAAACTCGGTAGTAACAAAAGTGTACGCAGTCCTTATGCCGCTAACGCTTCTGAATTTTGATTTTAATTAATTATCTCATTACAGCCCATGAATAGACACACCGGTTGGTGCAGATGTGTATTTATACCTACCCTGGCACTGTTGCAATTGCTTCCTTGCCTTTGTTTTCTGTCTCTGTAATACCATTCGTCAAAGCTTGCCCGCCGTTGGTCAAACAAATTTCCCGACCATGCAGGCATTCCATTCTTTTGAATAAAAACAAAGGAAATGGAAACTACTCAACGACAAACATACCTGGATTGGTTAAGGATAATATCCATTGCAGGGGTACTTATTTTTCATTCGGGCATGCCTTATGCCGCCAATGAATGGTGGCACATTCGCAACCACGATACCAGCGCGTTAATGTCGCAATCAAACTATTTTATGCACCTGGTGCGCATGCCGTTACTGTTTTTTATAAGCGGCACGGTAAGCTATTATATGATGCAGCGCCGCAGCGCCCTAAGCTTTATTAAGCTGCGTTTTACAAGGTTGTTTATCCCGCTGCTGGTGGGTATGTTCATTATTGTTCCGCCGCAAATTTATATGGAACGCGTTAGCCAGGGTTTTACCGGCAACTACTGGGATTTTTATAAAACCACATTTACCACAGGGGCATACCCTAAAGGTAACCTTAGCTGGCACCACCTGTGGTTTATAGCCTATTTGTTTGTTTACGACCTGGTTTTCGCGCCGGTGTTTATGTGGTTGATATCTGACAAAAGCCGCGGCTTTAAACGCGCCTTAAATGGCCTTAGCAAAGGTAAATGGGTATATGTACTGGCTGTCCCATCTATAGTGTGGTACGCCTGCCTGAGCTGGGCTTTGCCCCAAACCAGTAACCTGATACACGATTATTGCTTTATTGTTTACTGGCTGTTGTTTTTACTGGCAGGCTTTATTTGCATCCTGCAGCCAAGCCTTATGGAGAGCCTGCAACGCAACCGCCGGTTTGCTATAACTATTGGCTTTATTAGCATACTGGCTGTAAATTATCTGTGGCTAAACCCACCGCCAAATGACGGGGACTGGAGCGCGCTGCGTGGGTACTCGTTCCGTGCTTTATCGGCCATAGTTGGCTGGAGCTGGGTTTTAGGTTTGGTAGGTTATGGTAAACAATACTTAAACCGTTTTCACCCGGCATTGAACTATTTAAACCAAGCGGTTTATCCGTTTTATATCCTGCATCAAACAGTAATTGTTATTTTAGCCTATTACATTGTGCGCACTACAGATACTGTGCTAATGAAATATATTTATACCATAGGGGTTACGCTGTTTATCACCATGGGTATTTATCATTTATTGGTAAAGCCATATCCGGTAATGCGGTTTTTGTTTGGGATGAAGGGATTGGAAAAGAAGGCCGGAAAGATACCAGTGGTTAGTGAATTAGAGATTAAGAAAGATATTAAAGAAGAAGTGGGCGTGCTGGTGTAGTTAACTCACCCCGACTACGCTGCGCTGGTCCACCCTCTTTGCGAAGCAAAATAGCCTCACCTAAATCCTCTCCAAAGGAGAGGACTTTAAAAGTATTGCCCCCTCTCCAAAGGAGGGGGTTGGGGTGAGGCTATACACAAGGTGAGGCTAAATGAAATAACAAATGAAGCAATTGCTTAAAAATATCTTCCCGGGATTATATGGCCTGCTCAATTATTTTACCATAAGGCTGCTGCATGATCTTGCTGTAGATTCACAGTTCTGGAAAAGAGACTGGGCATTAAATGTCCTTGAAATGAGCTGTAGCATATTGGCGGGCTATATATCGGTAAATTTATTTAGACGACTCTTCAGATATTATGACCGGCACCAGGCATCGCAATTAAAGTATCAAAGCGTAGCGAAAGAGCTGTTAATCCTCGTTTTTGTTAACCTGCTCTCGGTATGTATAATACTCCTGCCGATGGCTGCATTGACCGACGACGGACTTTCCTGGGTAGATGTAGCAGATCTGACTACGATCCCTACCCTGTATGCCATCATTTATTATGGTATAGCGCGCAGTAGTACATGGTTTAGCGCATACGTAGCCAACCAAATACTGATCGAAAAATTAACTAACGATCACCTGGAAACCGAGCTTAAGTTTTTAAAGGCGCAGTATCACCCCCATTTTTTGTTTAACGCGCTTAATACCATTTATTTTCAGGTGGATGATGATGTGCCCGGGGCTAAGCAGAGTATCGAACTTTTATCTGAACTGCTGCGTTATCAACTGTACGACAGGCAGCACCAGGTAACCATTAAGCAGGAACTGGATTATCTGCAAAACTATATGCTGCTGCAAAAGGTGCGGGCAAGTAAAAAGATGATCTTAAATGTTGATTTTGATAAGGCATTAAATGAACAGCAAATATATCCCTTACTGTTTTTGCCCCTTGTAGAAAATGCTTTTAAATACGTAGGCGGGAAGTATGGTATTGATATCACAGCAAGCCAAACACCCGACGGTGTATTGTTTACGGTAAAAAATGACCTGCCCGAACTAACCCAGCCCAACCCCGATGGCAGTGGCATAGGTATCGAAAACCTTAACCGCAGGCTGGAATTGCTTTACCCCAACCGCCACCAATTAATTTTAAATAAGCAAGCAGACCATTTTATTGCCGAACTTGAATTGAAACTGATATGAACAAACCCATCAGCTGCATAATAACCGACGACGAACCTTACGCCCGTAAGGGCCTGCAGGCTTACGTTGAGAAGGCCAACTTCCTGGAGTTAAAGGGCATGTGCGAAGATGCTATGGAGCTTGGTGAAATGTTAAAACAGCAGCCGGTAGACCTGTTATTTTTAGATATACAGATGCCGCATATTAGTGGGGTGGAGTTTCTGCGGCAGTTGGCTAACCCGCCCAAGGTTATATTCACCACCGCGTTTAAAGAGTATGCCATTGATGGGTTTGAACTGGATGTGCTGGATTATATATTGAAGCCGATCTCGCACGAACGGTTTATGAAGGCCGCTTACAAGGCAAAGGACTATTTTGACCTGAAAGGTAATACCAACCCACCTAATTACCTGTTTGTAAAAGCTGATGGTAGGTTGGAAAAGATAGTTTTTGAAGAGGTGTTGTTCCTGGAAGGGATGGAGAACTATGTGATCATCCATACCGCCGGTAAAAAGGTGATAACCCATAGCACCTTAAAATCACTGATGGAAAAATTACCTAAACAAGCCTTCCTGCAAACACACAAATCATATATTATAGCCCTTAACAAAATTAGCGCTGTTGAAGGGAATATGCTTCATGTAGGTGATAAGCAGGTGCCTATAAGCAGGCAGTTAAGGGAGCAGGTTTTGGCGCGGATTATTTAGCACCGGGTACTGCAAATGATAATGAAAGCCACCCAATAATTCTTTTTCGCCTTTTACCTCGAAGCCTAAAGCGGTATACAGTTTTTTGGCTTTATCATTGCCCTTGCTTACCAATAGCCCCACTGTTTGGTGGCCAAACTTGGCAGCCCGTTCAAATAATGCTTTAATCAATTTTTTGGCTATGCCTTTTCCCTGGTGTTGCGGGCTTACACTTAAGCAATCAATATAAAATTCACCGCTTTGGGTCTCGTCCTCGGGTTGGCCGGTAAAGCCAAGTTGCGACCGGGTATAATCAAGAAAGGGTTTTCTTAATTTGTCCAGCTCTGCACCATCATAAGCGATGATCATTCCGCACACTTCAGCTTGTTCATCCCAAACCAGAATATTCTCGTAGCTGTATTGGTTGCCTGTTTCAGATACGAAACGCTCAAACAAGGAGAGGGTCTTTGCCTCATCGGTACTGTTTGCAAATTTACCGGCAAGGTTACCCATTGCCAATACAATTAAGTGGGAGATGGCCGGGGCATCGGTAAGGCGGGCGGGGCGTATCATCAGACTATTTTTTATGTGATTTTTTATATTTTGATGGCGATACACCTGTAATTAGCCTGAATAACCTGGAGAAATAAAACTGATCCTCAAAACCAAGTTCGGTGCAAATTTCTTTAATATTCCTATCAGAAAAATACAGGTACTGACAGGATTTTTGAATTTTGAGCTGATTAAAATAGTTAATAGGTGACGAGCCGGTTTTATGCTTAAACGACCTGGAGTAGTGAGATACAGACAGGTTTTGCTGCTTTGATAGCTCATCAATCGTCAAGTTTTTATGAATGTTCTTTTTCATAAACAATATTGAATTGCTTATCGCGTCGGTATTGTAAATAGCAGGGTTAGTCTCTTTGTAATATATAAGGGACGATATGAAATGCAGCAGGTTAAAGTTCATCACCTCCATTTCTTTTTCGTTAAAGCTGTGTTCCAATATTGAATAGATCTGCTCAAATAACTTGATCCGGTTTTCATCGTAAGGTATTTGCTGTATTATGGGTACGCCATCCTGCAAATAACGTTCATAAACCTTGTCAGATATATCGCCGGTAAAATGCACCCAATAAATGCTCCATGGGTTATTAATATCACTATTGTAACTATGCGGGGTATATTTAGGGATAATGTAATAAGTATTCGGTATCAGATCGTGGGTAGTGCCGTTTAAATAGATTTTACCGCAGCCCTCCACACAGTATAACAGTATAAACTCGTTGCTGCCTGTTTTTCTTTCGCGGCCATGGTTGGCCGCATTGGGGTAATGCCCTATCGCCGTCAAATAAAAATTCTTTATCAAAGGGTTGATAATTATTTTGCGTTTTATGTTAGGGGGCAATACAATCATCCGCTGGCCAATAAAGCCTTCTTTTACCCACAGTTTTTGCCCGTTTACTTTATTATCCATTAAAAAATTTATTAAAGATCATTTGGTTTGAAAAAGGCCTGGCATGTGCTATTTACAGCATGCCTATACTAACTTACACACAAAGATTCTGATTATTTTAAAAAGGCAAGATAATCCATTCTTTTGCAATATTAATCCATTCCTTTCGGTGTGTTTTCAATCTAAGTTTACCCTACCAATTTATAGAACCAATTAATTTAAAATGAAAAGATCTGAACCCTTACACCCGGTTTGTGCTGTGCATGAACTGCCGTACAATTTGTGCCTATACAAAATCTCCGTATTAAGATCAGGGTAATTAGCTTAAACAGTTTCGGGCAAATGATATTGCCATGTGCTTGGTTAAAAACTAATTATTAAACAAAAAATATGAAGAAAATTTACAAATTCAATAAATCCGTTTGGGTATTGAAAGTATTGTTGTGTTGGCTATTTGTTACGGCAGGTAACAATGCTTTTTCGCAAACGGCACCCAAAATAACTATTACCGGTATTGTTGCCGATACATTAAATATTAAGCTGCCGGGGGTAAACATAACGGTGGACGGTAATAATAAGATTGGTACCGTTACAGATGTAAACGGCCGGTTTATTCTTGATGTGCCGGAAGGCGCTACCGTCAGGTTTTCGTTTGTAGGGTTTAAATCACAGGCAGTTATTGTAACCCAACAAAACAAGCTGTTTACAATAACCCTGAAAGATGAAAGCCGGTCAATGGATGAGGTTGTGGTTACCGCCTTTGGAAGAAAAGAGCGCAAGGAAGCTGTTGTAGGCTCGGTAACCAGTGTTCGCCCTGCCGACCTAAAGATCCCCGCCAGTAATTTAACCAACGCGTTAATAGGGCAAATTGCCGGTGTTACTGGTTTCCAAACAAGCGGGCAGCCGGGGCAGGATAATGCAAAGTTTTTTATCCGCGGTGTAACAACCTTTGGCTACAAAAGAGACCCGCTCATATTAATTGATAACGTTGAGCTTTCAACCTCAGACCTGGCAAGGCTGCAGGTAGATGATATAGCAAGCTTTTCGATATTAAAAGATGCCAGTGCCACAGCATTATACGGGGCCAGGGGTGCAAACGGTGTTATACTGGTAAGTACCAAAGAGGGTAAAGAGGGAAAAACCAAGATAAGTTTCCGCTCGGAGTATTCTACGTCAGAATCAAACCACACGCTTGACCTTGCCGACCCTATAACTTACATGAACTTGTATAATGAAGCAACGCTAACCCGTAACCCAAAGCTGCCGTTGCCTTTCCCGCAAAGTAAAATCATTAATACACTGGCTGCTATAAACGGCGAGCCAGGAAGTAACGAGTATGTGTACCCGGCGGTAGACTGGCTTAAACTATTGTTCAAGAAAAGGGCTACAACCCAGCGCAATAATTTAAATATTAGCGGTGGTAACGCGGTTACCAAGTATTACGTGGCAGGTTCATATAATATAGATAACGGGGTGCTGAACCAGGATATCCGCAATAACAATGATAACAATGTTAAATTCAGGAATTATCAGTTGCGTACCAATGTAAATATAAACCTCACCAAATCAACCGAATTGATTGTAAGGTTATCCGGGAATTTTAGCGAGTATAACGGCCCCATTACAATAGACGGTTCTTTTGCATCTGATTTGTACAATGTGGCGCTACATACCAGCCCGGTTTTATTTCCGGCATATTTCCCTGCCGATGCGGCTAATGCCAATACACAACATATATTGTTTGGTAATGCAGGCATAGCTTCGGGTTCATCTACAAACAATATACAATACAATAATCCATATGCGGCTCTATTAAGGGGGCATAAAAACTCATCCGAGTCGAGGATGTCGGCCCAGTTTGAGGTGAACCAAAACTTTGGTTTTATTACCGAGGGGCTAAAATTCAGAGGATTGTTTAACACCAACAGGTATTCTTACTTTGATTCGCAGCTGGCATATTCTCCATTCTATTATAATGCCAGCTCGTATAATAAAGAAACCAACCAGTACACGTTAGAGTGGCTTAACCCACAGCCTACCGGTAATAATGTGGCGCAGGAGTATCTTACCTATTCAAAGAACGAGCCTAATGCAAATACATTTTTATATCTGCAGGGCGCTTTAGATTATGCCAAGCAATTTGGAAACAACAGTATCAGCGCTACTTTGATTGGTACTTCCCAACAAACTATCTATTCGAGCGCTAAAGACCCTAAGTTGAATATGGTTACGCTGCAATACTCGCTGCCATACCGTAATTTAGGATTGGCAGGAAGGTTAACCTATTCTTACAAAAGCCGCTACTATATAGAGGGTAACTTTGGCTATAATGGCTCCGAGCGTTTTTCAGCTGATCATAGGTATGGCTTTTTTCCAACTATTGGTGCATCGTGGGTGATATCCAACGAGACGTTTTGGGCGCCGGGCATTATCGATCGCTTAAAAATAAGGGCCAGCCACGGTTTGGTTGGTAACGATGCCATTGGCCAGCAAAGGTTCTTCTATCAATCGGATGTTAAGTTTAACGAGGGTAACAACTACGCCCAGTTTGGTATCAATAACCAGTACGAACGTAAAGGCTTATACATAAATAACTATGCTAACCCCGATGTAACCTGGGAAACATCAAGGCAAACCAATTTGGCCCTTGAAGTCACCTTATTTAAAAACCTAAACATTATTGCCGAAATATATAAAAACCACCGTTACGATATTTTACAGGAAAGGATCAATATCCCTTCAAGCGAGGGTTTGGAAGTTAAACCAAGCGCTAACCTGGGGATAGTAGATTCAAAGGGGCTTGATCTTTCGATGGATTATAAGCAAACTTTCAGCAATGGTTTATGGGCGCAGTTACGATCTAACTTTACCTACACCACCAATAAATACAATTATATAGAGGAGCCCGATTATAAAGAACAGTGGCGCCACTTTATAGGCCAGCCGGTAAACCGTGGCTACGGCTACATTGCCGAAAGGTTATTTGTAGATGATAAAGAAGCGCAAAACTCCCCAACACAGATCTTTGGGAACGGTGCACGGCCACAAGGTGGTGACATTAAATACCGCGATTTAAACGCTGACGGAAAAATCGACTTTTTAGACCAGGCTTTTATTGGCTACCCAACCGTGCCAGAGGTGGTTTATGGTTTTGGTTTTTCTACCGGCTACAAAGGGTTTGATGTTTCTGCCTTTTTCCAGGGGCAGGCAAGGGTTTCGTTCTTTGTTGACCCAACACGGGTAAGCCCTTTTATACCCAGCCCGGATGCATACGTGTATGGCAATACCCAGGTATTAAAGGAATTCGCGGATAATCACTGGTCCGAAGAAAACCAAAACCTGTATGCCTTATATCCACGCTTAGGCACAAATACAACGGTAATAGCAAATAACCTGCAGCCCAGCACCTGGTGGTTACGCGATGGCAGCTACCTGCGCCTAAAATCGGTAGAAATAGGTTACACCCTGCCGCTGCGCATTTCAAAATCATTGAAGCTAACCAACTGCAGGATCTATTTTAACGGCCTTAATTTACTCACCTGGAGCCCTTTCAAAATGTGGGACCCGGAGTTGGGCGGCAATGGTTTTGCCTATCCAATTCAAAAGGTGTTTAATGTTGGCCTTAACGTGAGTTTGTAATAATACCAGATAATAAAAAGATGATGAGAATATTATATAGATCAATTTGCTTAGCCGTACTGTGTATGTTAAGCATATCTTGTAAAAAATACCTCGATGTAACCCCTGATAATGTAGGCACAATTGATTATGCTTTCAGGAACCGCAACGAGGCCGAAAATTTTCTGTTC
>NZ_JAQBOI010000288.1 GCF_028288105.1 Mucilaginibacter sp.
TTGTTGTTAAAGCTTTTGATATGGATGGGAAAGAAAAATTGCTCACCCAGGTATTTGTGGATATCGTGCCTTCATCAACCAAAAAGATACTGTCGGTAAAAAGAGCGTTGGATGAGATGGCAGCAAAGGAGGGCGGTTTCCTTTCACTGCAATTGTTGGATACCGATAAGGGTGTAATAACAGAAAACTTGTATTGGCTGCCGGATAACAAAGGAGAGTTTTCGGGCCTGCAAAGTATGAAAGCGGATGGCCTGGTAAGTACAGCCCGCTTTATAAACCCCGGAAAAATTGAGGTTACACTGAGCAATAAACAACAAAGGATGCTTTCGTTCTTCAACAGGGTGTCTCTAATAGATCAGGATAGCAAACAAAGGGTACTTCCAGCCTTTTATACTGATAATTACATCTCGATTTTGCCCGGGGCCGAAAAAAAGATCATCGTTGAATATCCGATTACATCTGGTAAAAATTTGGCAATTGAAGTTGACGGTTGGAACTCGGCAGCTAAAACAACTATAAAAATTCAAAACTGATTGCCGGGTATAAAACCCTAAGCCCTGAATAGGCTGGGTCATTAATAAATATAGCCGCATTAAATAATGCGGCTATATTTATTAGCTATTTGAGCAAGCAGAAAGTCGCCTTTAGAGTGCTTACCCACGCAATTGTTATTTAGCTGGTGTAATAATAATATTTCTATAGTCTATAGGGCCGTGGTCGCCTTGAATAAGCAGGGGGCCTGGTTCGCCCTCTTTACTGTCAATAGCGCCTCCTGTAAGCCCGGGAATCTCTTGCTTGCATATCACCATAGTTCCGTTGGCTACAATGGTAATTAACCTGCCTACAAGGGTGATATCATAAGATTGCCATTCGCCGGGGTTTTTTGCCATCATCTTATTGGGCGGAAGGAAGCCATAAACCGAACTAAATTGGTTGTTAATAGGCTCTGGTTCGCCACTTTTAGTATCAATAACTTGTATCTCGTAACGGCCCCTTAGATAAACGCCGCTGTTACTACCCTGCTTGTAACGAAACTCGATATGCAGTTTAAAATCGTTGAATTTTTTATCACTTATTAGGTTAGCGCCCGATTTTAGGCTTCGCAAAATACCAGCTTCAACCGTCCATTGATTTTTGCCATCGGTGTGCCAGCCTTTGGTATCTTTTCCGTTGAATAATTTTATAGCTTTTCCCCAAACAGTTGGTTTGGTTCTAACCAATAAGGGTGCGCGAACGCCGGTGAAAGAATATGTTTTACCATCGGTATAAACCATGGTGCCTTTTAGCGCATCGCCGGTTATCTCAAATTCAAAATCCATATTGCGTTTTCCCTCTTCCCATTGCGGCGGGATAGAGAAACTATATTTACCCTCGTTTGGCTTCACTTCTGAAATAGGACGTGCGCTGCCGAAAGCATAAGTAAAACGGCCAATAAGCGTATGTGTGCCCGACTTTTGAACCTCTAACCACGAAGGAAGGCTTTTACCATCTTTATCTATAGTGATGTCCCATCTGCCTATAACAGCCGGGTCTTTATCTATCACAAGGTTACTAACCGAGGCCTTAACCCCGGAAAAAAAGAACAATGCCAAAATAACTTGCAGGCCTATAACACGCGAAATGCGTTTGCTGCTTAAAATCGATAAATTTTTCATAGGTTTTTAATGAGTTCTAAATCTACAAACTAAATCAACAATACAAAGAGAATTATTCTCTCTTACCTATAGAGAAATTGTCTTACTCTTGAGTATGTCTTTCTGTTCTGCATAAACATTACACATACAATTTCAATGAAACAGCCACCGCTTAGGTGGCTGCTGTTTACTTATTTGTATAATAGGTAATGCCCGGCGCATTGTGATAAATTTCGGGTGCTGTAGTTGTTGGGTCGCCTACCGGCTTTGTTGGTCTTGTAGTGCCTTTTAAGGTTATGCCGGTACCCGGAACCGCATAATCAGCAGCCAAACCACGGCCAATTACGGTGTAATACCTGCCGGGGGCTAAGGGTATATCAGCGGTAATTGTTCCAAAATTGGTTGTGGTGCCCGATGTGACCATTTGAAACTTATAATTTGTTGTACTTGCCGGGTTAACATCTACGGGTACAAAATCGGTTACCGTTCCATAAGCTATGTTGCTGATAAAGGGTAGCGTTGTGGCTGTGCCTCCCGCTAAAGTGAAGGTGCCATTCAAATCTACCGCGCCACCGTTAGGTACTGTATTAGCAAATCTAATAAATGCCTTATTGGCTATTGGGGCAGGGAATTTATCTTCTACTACCTTTATGGTTAACCCATTTGTTGTGGCCCCGGGCAGGCCCATTAAAAATGCAGAGTAGGCCGAACCATCGGTACTGCTTTGTGTAACCTCGCCAATTACAGTGGCGGGGGCAATAGTCTGCGCACTTTTTAATACCGGAGCGGGTGTAGCAGCAATAAACTTTATCGCAGTACTGCCAGATGGTACAGATACGTAATTGTTCGCCGGGAACACCGATAAATAACCAAAGCCGGTGGTTACCGCTGTGATGATATTATTATCTGTTACAGAATAGGTAGTAATTGCCGAAACCTTTGTACCATTTACATACCCGTCAACAGCAGGTACGCCGGGAGCGGTATGTATCAGTTTTATTTGTGTACCGGTAGTTATATCACCTACCTGCGTTATCGTTGTTTTGGTACAACCTGCTATTAACAATAGCAGGCCGCACGCCATATATATTGATTTTTTCATGTCCGTTAAATGTTTAAGGTAATACAAACCATGGTTTTTTGGTGTGGTAATCCGGATCGAGTGCGCCTATTAACTTTAGGGCCGGCACATTCCAGATATACTCAGAGTTGTATCTTGGGCGTAACAGATATACTTGTTTGCCTGCATTGTCCGGATAAATGGTAGTGGGTATAACATATCCCTGAAAAATGCTTGTACTGTAGTCATATCTACGCATATCAGACCATACCTCGGGCGCGCCCCAAACAAATAAGGAGATGAATTTTTGTTGAAGAATGTCGCTCAGTTGCAACGAGGCTGCATTTTGACGAACAGACGGACCCGCTAAATAACTGTCAATTGCAGTTTGCGAAATGTATTTTTGTGTTCCGGTTAACGAACTGCCAATAGGTGGGTTGCTCACAAAATCAAGCGCCCCTTTTATGCCATTGATATAAGCCGTATATGCCCCTTGAAGGTCGCCCTTCTTAAATAAGGCTTCCGAAACAAAAAACTGTAGCTCGGAGTAGGTCATGAGCACCCCCCTGGAATTATCATTGAAGATGTATTTTGCAGATGCTGTACCCGAGTTGGCTGTGGTTGCACCTGCCATAGCAGGTATAGATATGTTTCCATCAGCTGTATTAGGATCACCAAGCGGCGCTACAACACCCCGGAAAGCCCTGTCTTTACTTCGTGCAAGCAAGAGTGGCAAGCGTGGGTCTGCAAGGGTATCCTGCTCGGCAGCGCCTGTAAATATCCGGCCATCTAATAATTTTACCATGTAGTCCGACTGGCGGAAACTTGGGATATTACCACGTGTTGGGCCCCAGAAATTTGCATCGCCTGATTGTGAGCCGGTGCACTGTACGCTGGCATTATCGGCATTGCTTACAAACGAACTATCAACATATTTTTTAACCAGGTCTGCATTGAATGTCGATTTATTACTTTGATGCAGCGTGTTTTGCGCAAGGATTGCATAAACAAACTTACGCCATTTAAGCAGGTCGCCATAATACATATAATCGCCTTTAGCTAACGAAGCAGATGTATTACCATTTGTATTTATAGCAAGATTAAGATAGTTGAGGGCTGTTTGGCAATCTTTAACTACCTCTGCATAAACGTACTCGGGGCTATCATAATTAAAGGTGAGTTTTGTTGGGTCATATGCTTCCTTTACAACCATGTTGTTGTACTCATCGGCTCCGTTCTGCCATCCCCATGCCCTTAATGCCCATCCTACACCAATGTAATCGTATTTTTTACCCGCTATGGCATCCTGCATCATCAGGTTCACGTTTTGGCCAAGGCTAAAGTAAACCGTACGCCACATTTCGCCACCCGAGTCACTGCCGGGGATATAGCCTTCCTGATCCCACACGTTAAGAGCTGTGGGAGCGCCCCATATTTGCACGTACTGGCCAATGTAACGGCTGTCATACCAATTGCCCCGGGCCATACCGGCCAGCATAGGTGGCAAAAGGGTGCTTGCATCAACACTGGTTGGCGCATTTGGGTTGTCGTTTATATCGACGAATTTTTTACAACTACTGGTAATGCCTATGGCAAGCAGTGCCGTAAATATATATATGATCTTTTTCATAGTGTCTGCTTATAATTTTACTCTTAAACCTAAAGAAATGGTGCGCGGCGTGGCAACAGTTCCATAATCGAAGCCGGCTGATCCGGAGCCTCGGGTTGATGAATTGTTACCGTTAACGTCTGGGTCTGCACCGGAGTAATTGGTTATCAGGAACAGATCTGTTGCGGTAACAAACACACTGGCGGTCTTAAATACTTTGGAGCGTGCCAGTAAAGTTTTAGGAAGGGAATAGTTAAGCGTAATATCCCTTAATCTTATCCAGTTTATGTCGTGCTCAACAAAATCTGATTCAACGGCGCTTGAGTAATAGGTAGTTTGATAATATGGTGTTACCTGTATGGTATTTACGGTTGGGGTAGCGCTGTTTTCGTTGCCATCTTTTAACACACCAGGTATAATACGTGGCTGCATCCTGTCAAGCGTACGGTCGCTTAAACCATAACGGGTAAGGAATAGTTCATTGCCGTTAAATACATCACCGCCTTTGCGGATATCGAAAAGGAAGGACAGATTTAGAGATTTGTACGTAAAATTATTACCAAAACCGATGGTGAAATCTGGTTGCCGGTCGCCCGAGGTAACAAAGGCATTGTTTGAAATGGGTAAACCGCTTGATGGATCAACCAGTATCTGGCCTTTGTTATTACGTGCATAGGTGTAGGTGGCAATATTTGTTAAACTGCTGCCCGGAAATAAACTGGCGCGTGCATTAGCGTAAATCCAGGTGTCGGAATTATAAAACTCCGGAAGATCCCCAAGGTTGATCACCTTACCCCGGTTTAGGGTAAAGTTTACAAATGTGCTCCAGTTAAAGTCGGTTGTTTTTATGGGTACGGCGGTCAGTTGTGCCTCAATACCGCGGTTCCTTATCTCGCCGCCGTTAACAAACTCCAGGATATATCCTGATGCATAGCTGATACGCGGGTCAAAGATCTGGTCGGTAGCGCGGTACTGGTAAAAGCTGATATCGGCACCTAAGCGGCCCTGGAAGAATTGTAGCTCTGCACCAAAATCCAGCTGGTAATCTTTTTCCGGACGCAGGTTAGGGTTGTTTCCGGTAACATCATAAGCAAAACCACCACCTGTTGTGCCCTGCTGTATAACGCTCGATTTAATTTTGTACGGGGCATATGGGTCTTTACCCACACCGGCGTACGAGAACCTTAGCTTACCATAAGATAAGATATTATTATCCTTTAACCCTGGCAATTCGGTAAAAATAAAACCCGCGCCAAAAGAAGGGTAGAAGAAGGTGTTATTTGCAGTGCCGGATAAACGGGATGAATAATCTTGCCTGCCTGTGGCGTTAATGGTGATCATCTCTTTATAAACGACCCCTAAACGAACTATCTGACCAATACGGCGGGTCTCAAAGAAGTTGCTTGAGTTTCTTTGCGTGGTTGGTGTAGTGTTGTTTATCGTATTAAAATCGGGCTGCAGGAACTTCTCACCATAAAAACCATTTATCTGGTCGCGGTTATCAAATATCTCGGCACCCAGGGCAAGAGTTGTCCGGAAATCGCCGAAGGTCTTTTTTACAGTAGCGAACAACGATCCGTTAGTAAGCAGATTGTTGTCGTTATAATTATCAATGATACCCCCCGTAGCAATACCATTGGTAGCTGCAAAACTATTTAAAGGTGAGTTTTGATAAGAGGAGCTATACTGGCTAAGCAGGTTATTACCATTGGTGGTATAAAAATCGACACCAACAAGCGCCCTTAAGTTAAGCCAGCTTGCAGCATCGAAAGAAAGGTCGACGTTGGCCACCATGCGGTTAGTTTTGTCGCGGCTGATGTTTTTATTCGCATCCCACAAAGGGTTATCAAAATCTATAGTAGCATCGGTAACAACGTTGGTTAGCTTGGGTGGCAGCAATGTTCTCCGGCTGCCATCGGGGTTAAGGTAGTTGCGTACATCATCGTTAGTTGGCCATGCCAGCGCATTGATATAAGTACCCGAGTTACCTTTGTTTAACTTACGGTTATCTATATTGAAGTAGTTAAAGCTGGCGCTGCTGCTTAGTTTGGAACTTAATTTAGCTGAACCGGCAAACCTTAGTGATATTTTATCATTATAAGCTACCGGAAGCACGCCGCCCGTATGTCTGTACTCTGATGATATACGATAAGTAGCTTTGTCGCTACCACCTTCAAGGGCAAGGTTATGCTGCTGGGTAAAGCCTGTCTGGAAAATGTTCTGCAGGTTGTCATAAGTTGTGGTACCCGGCGCATAGGCGGGGCCAAAGGCTGTCCTAACTAAAGGATCGAGATTCCCTGACGAGCCCGGGCCGAACACGTTTTGTACTTTAGGAAAACGGTAGGCCTTGGCAAAGCTGAAGTTATTGTCGTAAGTTAATGCACCATTGCCACTTGTACCCTTTTTTGTGGTTATTACGATAGCGCCGCCTGCTGCATCCGAGCCATAAACCGCTGCCGCATCCGCACCTTTTAGCACCGTGATGGTTTCAATATCATCCGGGTTTATATCGGCTATACGGTTAGTGAAATCCTGTCGGCGGTTATCACCGTTAGATGCCAATGCACTTTGGCTTAGCGCTTCATTATTAACGCGGATACCGTCAATAACAAACAAGGGCTGGTTACTTGCACCAATAGAAGTTATACCACGCAGTACAATAGAGGCCGAAGCTCCCGGCTGGCCGCTTGTGCTGGTAATGTTGGCGCCCGCTACGCGCCCTGCCAGGGCAGTGACAAAGTTTTCGCGCTGCGTGGCTTGTACGGCCGATCCTTTTATTACCTGGACAGAGGAAGTAAGATCACGTTTATCCTGCTTTACACCGAACCCGGTAGTGATAGAAACCTCTTGCAGGCTCCTAACATCAGTTTGTAGTACTACATCAATAACGCTTTGATCGCCCACGCTACGTTCGGCTGTAGTGTTGCCGATAAAGGAATAGACCAACACCTGCCCTGTAGCGGCATTTATGGAATATTTACCATTGTTATCCGTACTTACTGCGGTAGTACTTTCTTTGATCCTGACGGTTGCACCGGGTATGTTAAGATTATCGGCGGCTGAGGTAACTGTTCCGGTAATTGTTCGGGTTTGTGCTATAACCTGACTGGCACAACAATTAACCAACAGAAGAAAGATGAGTAGATGTTTCTTCATACAATAATTTTAAGGTGAATGTGATATAAAAGTGAATGTAGAGAAACATTTATTAATTCACAATATAAAATGCCAGTGATATTTCTTTAGATGAAATTTATAGAGTGAGCAACAATATTGTTACATTGACATAGATATTATCGGGGTATTGGGTTAGTTAGTTTATTGAATGTTTAAGGAATTGTAAAGACAAAAAATTGATGAATATATTTACATTGTAGCCGATGCTGTAAATTAGGCGACCAATCCGTTAAAAGCGCCGTAATTATAAAACCAATTAGACAGTTATAAGGCCGAATTACATACAGCGCTGGATTTGTGAAACAATAATATTAAAATGGCAGAGAAGGAATTAAGAAGCCGGGCATGGTTTGGCCGCAAAGGTAAGGACGGGTTTATTTACCGTGCCTGGATGAAAAACCAGGGCATCCCTGATTATGAATTTGAAAACAAGCCGGTTATTGGCATTTGCAATACTTGGAGCGAGTTAACACCATGTAACGCTCATTTTCGCGAACTGGCGGAATCTGTAAAACGCGGCATTTTAGAAGCGGGCGGATTCCCGGTAGAGTTTCCGGTAATGTCTTTAGGCGAAACGTTGATGAAGCCTACTGCCATGTTATACCGCAACCTGGCCAGTATGGATGTGGAAGAATCTATCCGGGCAAATCCGCTGGATGGAGTTGTGCTATTATGCGGCTGTGATAAAACTACGCCTTCATTGGTAATGGGGGCGAGCAGCGTTGATATCCCTACTATCGTTGTATCAGGGGGACCAATGCTGACGGGTAATCACCGGGGCCAACAGTTAGGTACCAGCGATATTTGGCGCTACCATGACGATGTTCGTACAGGTAAAATACTGGAAGAAGAATTATTAACGATAGAAGCTGCAATGTGCCGCAGCCATGGGCATTGCGCCGTTATGGGTACAGCCTCGTCAATGGCCTGTATGGTGGAGTCGCTTGGCCTTTCGCTACCGGGAAACGCAGCTATACCTGCTGCAGATTCCAGGCGCAAGGTTTTGGCGCAGCTATCCGGTTTGCGCATAGTGCAAATGGTTAAAGAGGATCTGAAATTATCAAACATCCTTACAAGAAACGCTTTTGAGAATGCCATAAAAGTAAATGCTGCCATTGGCGGCTCAACAAACTTTGTGATCCATTTATTAGCCATTGCCGGCAGGATAGGCGTACAGTTGGAGCTAAAAGACTTTGACGCCCTGTCGAAGAATATCCCGCTGATAGCTAATCTTCAGCCATCGGGCAAGTATTTTATGGAGGATCTGTTTTACGCCGGAGGACTGCCGGTTGTTTTAAAGGCGCTGGATGGCATTCTGCACCGCGATTGTATAACAGTTAACGGGCAAACCATATCTGCCAACTACAGCAAAGCGATAGGCTATAACAGCGAGGTAATTACTACTGTTGATACACCATTTAATACCGCTACAGGGCTTGCCATTTTAACCGGGAACTTATGCGAGAACGGCGCGGTTATTAAGCCATCGGCAGCAAGCCCGCATTTGATGCAGCATACCGGTAAGGCAGTTGTATTTGAAAATATTGAAGACTTTAAAGCACGAGTAGATACCGATGATCTGGAGGTTGATGAAACCAGTGTTTTGGTTTTGAAAAATGTTGGCCCGAAGGGATACCCGGGGATGCCGGAAGTGGGCAATATGGGCATCCCCAAAAAAATATTAGAGAAGGGTGTACAAGATATGGTACGCATATCAGATGGAAGAATGAGTGGAACCGGATTTGGAACAGTTGTACTGCATGTATCGCCGGAAGCGGCTATAGGTGGTAATTTCGCTATGATCAGGACAGGCGATGTAATTACACTTGATGTAGCCGGCAGGTCATTAAACGTTGCCATTACACCCGAAGAGTTTGCCGAAAGAAAAAAACAATATGTGCCGCAAAATGAAATTACAAATCGCGGTTACGTAAAACTTTATACCGATCATGTTCAGCAAGCACACCTGGGCGCTGATATGGATTTTTTGGTAGGCGGCTCGGGAAGTAAAGTATTAAGAGATTCACATTAACTAACTGATAATGAGTTTTAAAAACAAAGTAGCTATAGTAACAGGGGCAGGGCAGGGAATCGGCTTCGAAATATGCAGGATGCTTTCAGAAAGAGGAGCAACGGTGATCTTAAATGACCTGGATGCAGATCTGGCAAAAAAGGCCGTAGCGACTATTAATAAAAATAATGGGGGTAATTGTTTAGCAATGGCTGGCGATTCCAGTGATCTGGGCTTTATAAATAGCATGGTAAATACCGCGGTCGACCTTTATGGTAGTTTAGATATTGTAATTGCCAACGCGGGGGTAACGCTCTTTGGCGATTTCTTTACCTATAGCCAGGAATCATTCTCAAAAGTAATGGATGTAAATTTAGGTGGCTCGTTCTTTTTGGCACAGGCCGCGGCAAAGCAAATGAAGCAGCAGGGAAACGGTGGCTCGATACTCTTTACCTCATCTGCTGTGGGCCACCAGGCGCTTAAAAATTTGGCTGCTTACGCCATGACGAAGGCCGCGTTAGAAATGCTCGCCAAAAACCTTGTGATAGAGTTATCGCAATATAAAATTACTGTAAACACAGTTGCACCAGGCGCCACACTTACCGAACGCACGATGGAAGAGGCCGATTATGAACGTATTTGGTCTGATATAACACCTATGGGCCGCCCTTCCTATGTGGCAGATATCGCAAATGCTGCTTTGTTCCTGGTATCAGATGAGGCGAGACAAATTACCGGGCAAAGTTTGCTTGTAGATGGGGGATGGACGTCTGTGAGTATTTTACCCAATGGACTTAAATAATAGACTGCTTAATCCTGCTGCAACCAGCATTTTACCTGCAATGATATTTCAAAGCGATCTTTTGAATAACTTTGAAATATTTAGGCACATTTGCATATACTAATTGTAAACAATTAAAAAATCAAATTACTTTAATTTTGCTCTAAAATAAACATTCCGAAATGGGTCTCGAACATAACTTTTTAACAGCTCCTGATGATTCCGAACTATGGGATCTGTTTAGGGCTGGTGACGAAGTTGCGTATACCCACCTCATTAAAAAGTATTCAAAAATAGTTTTTAACTATGGCTTCCGTATTTGCCAGGATAAGGATTTTTTGAAGGATTGTGTGCAGGATGTGTTTTTAGAACTCTGGAACCGAAAGGAAAGGATCAGCCCTACGCCGGCAGTGAAATGGTATCTGTTTAAGGCTGTACGTCTCCGTATTTTCAGGGAGCAATCTAAATGGAACATGGGCGAGCCGCTCGACGAAAATTATGAATTCCTGGTTGAATTTAATATTGAAACCAAAATAATAACTGATCTTGAAAATTTGGAACTTTCCAATAAGATCAGACAAGTACTTAATACATTACCGCCGCGCCAGCGCGAAATAATGTACCTGCGGTTTTACGAAGGTCTCGATTTTGACAGCATCGCCCAAATCATGGAAATCAGCAAACAATCGGTACATAACCTGTTGCAAAAAGCTTATAAGAACTTCCGTTCCGAGTGGTTAGTGGTTCTTTTGATGTTTTGGAGTTGATTTTATGAAATAAAATTACTGTTAATCAAGTAGTTGTGTAATTAAATCTAAAAAAGTTAAAATTTTTAGGTTTAAGAGGGGTAATATTTAACTGTTTTGGAATATTATATAATTATAAACCAATATAAACAGTTACCGTGACCAATTATACAAACTACGAGGTAGAAGATTTTCTGCACGATGATTTTTTTATTGACTGGGTTTTAAAAGGTACCGACGAGCACAACACGTTCTGGAGCGAGTGGCTGCTGAATAATCCGGACAAAAAACCTGTAGTAGAAAACGCCCGCTTTATTGTTTCTGCAGTTACGGTAAAACCACTTGATACTACCTTAAATGATACCGAGGTAGATGAAATTGTTGAGTATGTAAAAAGCCGGCTGCAACATAAAGCCGACGATTATAATGTTGTTTCTTTAAAATTTTATCAGTCAAAATACTTTAAGGTTGCTGCCATGTTATTGGTGCTGGTATCAATTGGCTTTTTATTTGTTAAATTAAAACCAACTAGGTCACCACAGCTACAGCAGCAAGTAAATACGTTGAATAGCGAATATTTAAGCGTGATCAACACATCTGCCAAGTCAAAGGTGGTACAGATGAGTGACGGCAGCCTTGCCGTTTTAAAACCGGGATCGGGATTAAAATACCTCAGATCGTTTGCAAAAAAAAGAGATGTTATTTTGGATGGGGAGGCCTTTTTTGAGGTTCATAAAAACCCCACAATTCCTTTCCTGGTACATAGTAACGATATGGTTGTGCGTGTATTGGGCACAAGCTTCACCGTAAGATCTCAAAAAGATAAGCAGGATTTTAAAGTAATTGTTAATACAGGCAAAGTACTGGTATACGATAATAAAAAGGCTGCTGCCGGTACTAATAATGAGAACTCAGTAACATTAGTTCCAAATCAGCAGGTTACTTACCAACCACAGCAGTTAAAGTTTAAAAAGGAAACACTGCCTGTGCCTTTGATCTTATCAGAAGAGATAGCCCAAAAAGAATTCACCTTTGATAACACACCATTTTCTGTCATTGTTGAAAAGATCAGTAAGGTTTACGACGTTAATATCGAATACGACAAAGCCAAACTTGGCAATATCAGCCTGAATGCGTCAATATCCAGGAAGCCGCTGGATGAGAAAGTTAAACTAATATGTACAGCAGTAAATGCCTCGTTCGAGTTTATAGACGGGCGAATTATAATAAGCGCACAAAACCAAGAACATATACAACCAATTACTAAATGAGAAAGAACAATATGGAGAGAAGAAAGACTATCTAAATATCAACCAAAACAATAAACCGGCAATACTACTAATATTGCCGGCCCAAATGTTAGCCCCCAAAAAATGTTTTTGACATCCCATTTTACTGTAATCGCCAGGCGATTGAGAGGGGCCTTCTTGTCAGTTAAAAAATTGATTATTAACCAAATTAAAATTATGAAATATAAACCGATACTCATAACAATAATGAAGATTACATTCTTACAGTTAACATTAATTCTTTCATTATTAGGTAGTGCTGTAGCTAAAGAAGGGAAGGCGCAAGCAATTCTTGAAACTAAGATATCTATAACTGAAAACAACGCTACGCTTAAAAGTGTAATTAAAAACCTGGAAACACAGTGTAATGTCAGTTTTGTATTTAGTCCGCAACTAATAAACAGTAGCCAGAAAGTGAATGTGTCATTTAACAAAAAGACGCTGGGCGATGTTTTAAACCAAATATTAACGCCGCTTAAATTAAGCTACGAGGTATCTGGTGATGTTATAGTTATCAGGAATTTAAATAACGAAGTACCAGTCGAAAACAAACTACGCTTTGATCTGGACATGACCCAGGAACCCGTTAAGGGAAAAACTGTTGACGAAAAAGGCGAGGCATTGCCGGGGGTAACAGTTGCTATTAAGGGTACCCAAACCGGTACAGTAACTGATATTGATGGCAATTTTTCGTTAAACGTTGCACCGGGTACCATATTGGTATTTACGTTTATTGGATTTGAAACACAGGAAATTCCAGCCCAAGCCGGGCCAATGAAAATTGTGATGGTTTCGGCAAGTAACAGCCTTAATGAAGTGATTGTTGTGGGTGCGGCTTTTAAGAAAGGCGATCTTACAGGTTCTGTAAGTAACGTAGATTCTAAAACATTGCTGGAGCGCCCGGTTACCAATATTAACCAGGGATTACAAGGCCGTGTGGCCGGTGTGTTCATAAGTGGTGGATCAAAACCCAGCGATGATGCTACGATCAAGATACGTGGTATAAACACAATTAATGCCGGTTCATCGCCAATATATGTGGTAGATGGTTTAATAATGGAGAATAACCAGGGTGGGTTTAATTCAATTAACCTTAACGATGTATCTTCTGTTCAAATACTTAAAGATGCTTCAGCAACAGCCCTTTATGGTTCGCGTGGAGCAAACGGCGTAGTAGTTGTTACAACCAAAAAAGGTCGTAAAAAAGGCGGCGACGGCGTAGTTACTTATGATGGCTGGGCAGGTTTCTCAAATTTTGCCAATATGCCGGGAACACTTGATGCCGGGCAACTTGCTGATTTAAGGATTGATGCTTATGCAAACGGTTATATGAAAGATAACCCTACTGCAAACAGGCAAGACTATATTAACAATACGTTACTAAAAACTAATATAGCTTTCTCAAACCAGGAGTTTGACACCTATAACAGTAAAAAAAGCTATAGCTGGATTGATCAGGTAAAGCGTACCGGTTTCCAGCAAAACCATGCCCTGAGCTTTTCAGGAGGATCAGATAGAAGTACATTCTACCTGAGCTTTGGTTATGCGGGTACTAAGGGCCTTATTGATGAAACAAATCAGAATAAATATACCGGCCGCTTTAATGCCGAGTATGATGTTAAACGCTGGTTAAAGGTTGGTACAAACACAGGCTTTACCCGTACCGATGACAATTTGCCATCTGATGACGTGTACAATAAAGCACTTAACGCCAACCCTTTACTTAATTATGAGCCTTACAGGGCTGCGGGCACAAGGTATACGAGTGATTACCTAACAGTATACTATCGTTCACATGGCGAGCAAAACAATAATGATTACAACCCGTTCAACTCGCTTGATATCACCCGCAACCAAAACCGCAACAGGTTAGTAACATCCAACTACATTAATATCAACCCTATAAAAGGGCTGGATATCCGCTCAACCTATGCTGTTGACTACGCGCAGCAAAGTTGGTTTGAGTTTACACCAAAAAACATACAGGAAGCCTATAGGCAGTATAACGGCGATGCACGTGCCAAACACGAACGCTGGAACGACCTGTACTGGCAATGGGATAACACCATTTCTTATAACACCACCATCGCTTCAAAACACCGTATAAGTGGTGTGTTAGGTACCAGTGC
Source organism: Mucilaginibacter sp. (assembly GCF_028288105.1). GTDB lineage: Bacteria > Bacteroidota > Bacteroidia > Sphingobacteriales > Sphingobacteriaceae > Mucilaginibacter. The sequence continues at coordinate 14,437 of NZ_JAQBOI010000288.1, forward strand.
CAGCCGCCGTAGTGCAAACTATACTAAAGCGCAGGGCGACAGGTTTGCAAGTGATGATCTGTTGTACTATGACCTTGGTGGAGCTGCCGCGGTAGAAAAATCAGTGTTGGGATCAGATTTTAACGGTTACTCGTTATTTTCTGTAATAGCGCGTGGTACCTACAGCTACGACGAAAGGTTTTTCCTAACCGGTACTGCACGTTATGATGGTTCATCAAAATTTGCCGAAGGTAATCGCTGGGGTATTTTCCCATCTTTCTCTGCAGCATGGAATATTGCTAACGAGAGCTTCATGAAAGAACAAAATATATTTAATCAGTTGAAGGTACGTGTTGGATATGGTGTTGTGGGTAACCAGGACATTGATAAATATGCATATCAAACATTGTATGGTTCAAGGATAGATAATGGCAATGCATTAATTGTTAACGATGGCCGCAGAGGAAACCCGAATATTACCTGGGAAAAGCAAAAACAAACCAACTTGGGTATTGATATGGCATTCTTTAACTCTCGTTTAACGGTTACTGCAGACGCGTTTTATATCAATAATGATAACCTGCTGCTTAACCGCGCACTGGCAACCACAACCGGTTACACTAAGGAGTGGCAAAATATTGGCCGTATAAATAACAAAGGCATCGAGCTGTCTTTAACCGGGCAGGTAATACAAAGCAAAGACTGGAACCTGACCTTATCTGGAAATATATCTTTCGACAAAAACACAGTGAAACAACTGTACGGAAATGCTACAGAGATATACAACCTGTACGAAAACGTAGTTCAGCGCGAAGGCAATATATTTCTTGGTCAATCGCTTAATACCATTTATACCCTCCGTTCGGGTGGCATAGCGCAAGAATCTAACCGCTCTGAGTGGGAAGGCGTTAACTATAATGGTAAAACAGTTGGCCTTGGCGATCTTTTCGCTAAAGATGTTTCGGGCCCTAATGGGGTAAAAGACGGCATTGTTAACCAATATGATATGCAGGTTGTAGGTAAAAAAGACCCTAAATTTTATGGTGGCTTTTCAACAGACCTGTCTTATAAAGGGATAGCATTAAACGCTGTTTTTGTATACTCTCATGGTGCTAAAAAAATCAGCAGCTATTATGAAGGGCTGATAAACAGCATTGGTGAAAGCATGGCATCTACAGATCTGTTAAACCGTTGGACGCCAGAAAACACCAATACTACCGTTCCGCGCGTTATAGCTAATACCAGTTATAACAGGTACAATCCTTCAGAATTGGATTATTCCCTACAAAACGCGTCGTATTTGCGTTTGTCTGCATTAACGTTATCCTATAACCTATCCGAGAAATTGCTTAGCAGCTGGCATGCTAACCGTATGCGTGTTTACTTTACCGGTTCAAACCTGTTCTGTATTACTAAATACAAAGGCCTTGATCCGGAAACCGGCGATTACGGTTACCCACCGGTAAAAACGTTTGTTGTAGGTGTAAATTTTGGATTTTAACCTGAATGCTAAAGATTATGAAAAAGACTTTTATAAACATATTAATTGCAGGAACAGTGCTGTTATCAGCCTCCTGCAAGAAGTTCCTGACAGAGGATAGCCTGACCAAGTTAGACGAAGACAAGGTATACTCGGATGTTGGCCTGATAGAAACAAGCTTAAAAGGCGTATATTCTAACTGGAAAAATATCAGGACTGATGAGCAAGGCATAATAACGATGATGGGTACCGATGAGACACAGCAGGGTGCCTTTCAAATGAAAAGCGACGCGCTAAAGGGCGGGCTTGACCGTTACGATGGAAACTTAAACTCGTTGCTTAACTATACCGCTAACCAATGGAGCCTACGCTGGCCGGTTTTAAACGAGGCTGCAAAGATGATAAAGGGCCTTGAAAAACTTAACGGCGCCCCGGGCACTAAAGAAGCTAATTTATTAGGCGAGGCCTATTTTGTTAGAGGGTTTATGGATTTTGAGTTGGCTATGTACTGGGGAGGGATACCTATCAGGGACCTTAACCGCGAGGCAGAACTGGGTTTCCGCCGCCAGCCAATTAAGGATGTATGGGTATTTATTATTGATGACTTTACAAAGGCAGCAAACCTTGCCCCTGCAAAAAATGATCCCGGTAGGGCAACCTCGGGCGCGGCCTGGGCAATGTTGGGTAAGGCTTATATGTCGGCACCCGAATCTACCGGTTTACGCGATTTTGCAAAAGCAAGAGATTGTTTCGAAAAAATGATGGGAAGCTACTCATTAGTACCATATAAGGACCTTTGGGATTATTCAAAACCGAACACCGCCGAATCTATTTTCGAGTTTCAGTTTAGCCCGATTTACCCAAACAATAACAAGGTTCAGTTCCAGATAGGTTCGCGCGCGGTGCAATCGTTCTTTGGCGATGGTTGCTACTATTCGGGCTATGATAAAATTGTGCCTACTGTGCATGCATACGAAACCGTTGCAAACGGCGGGGTATGGGAAGATGGCGATTTGCGCAAAGACGAGAGCATTCGTTATGATTTCACTTATTATGGCGAAACACCAACCTTAGATCGAATAACGTGGGAAGACCTTGGTAACGATTATGATGAGTTAAAACCTCACGTGAAAAAATACGAGGATTTCCGTACTGATAAACATTCGGGTATGCAGATCAATAACGAGTGGAACTCCGGTAAAAATATGCCTATATTAAGATTGGGTGATATTAAACTTTGCTATGCGGAATGTTTGAATGAGCTGGGCAAAACAGCCGACGCCGTTAATGTTGTTAACGAAGTTAGAGCGCGTGCATGGGGTGGTACTTTACCTGCCGATAAGCGATGGACTGTTGCATCACCGGATGAATTCCGCACGATGATGCTGGATGAGCGCACACGCGAGCTTTTTGCCGAGGGTTGGCGCCGTATTGATTTGATACGTACCGGTAAATTTGTCGACCGTATAAAAACGTATAACAAATGGGCTAAACAATCAGGAACCATTCAACCATTTAATATGCTTTATCCGATACCGGATGTGGAAATGAAGTTGAATGATCAGATAACACCTGC
>NZ_JAQBOI010000314.1 GCF_028288105.1 Mucilaginibacter sp.
GATACCAAGAAGGTGGTAAACACGCTTAATTCGCTTTGTATTGAGATGGACCAGCGTTACGACTTGCTGAAAGACGCGCAGGTACGTAACCTAAAAGAATACAACACCAAATTTGTTAACCGCAAAATTAGCGACCCCGAGAAACACCGTTATCTGCCGTTCATCGTACTGGTAATTGATGAATTTGCCGATTTGATGATGACTGCCGGTAAAGAGGTAGAACAGCCAATTGCCCGTATTGCACAGCTTGCCCGTGCCGTGGGTATCCATTTGGTTATTGCTACGCAAAGGCCTTCGGTTAACGTTATTACGGGTACTATTAAGGCTAACTTCCCGGCCCGTTTGGCCTTTAGGGTATTGTCAAAGATAGATTCGCGTACGATATTAGATGCCGGCGGTGCCGATCAATTGATCGGTCGTGGTGATATGCTGCTTTCTACAGGCAGCGACCTGATACGCCTGCAGTGCGCGTTTGTGGATACACCTGAGGTTGAACGTATTTCCGACTTTATCGGCAATCAGCGCGGCTATCCTTCGGCTATGTTCCTGCCGGAGTATGTTGGCGAAGGCGAAGCAGGCAGCAGTGCCAAAGATTTTGACCCGGATGACCGCGACCCAATGTTTGAAGATGCCGCACGACTTATTGTGTTGCACCAGCAAGGTTCAACGTCGCTTATTCAGCGTAAAATGAAGCTGGGTTATAACCGCGCAGGCCGTATTATTGATCAGTTGGAAGCCGCAGGCATTGTTGGTCCGTTTGAAGGCAGCAAAGCCCGCGACGTGCTTTATCCGGATGAATACAGCTTGGAACGCCACCTGGAAGAACTACAAAAACCGCGCGATTAAACTAATTAAGTTTATATTACTCTAAACCATTATAAGCCATAATGGTTATTGCCTGTGAGCTTTAAAATCGACAAAAAAGAACATGAAAAGATTATTTATTTACATAGTACTATCTACCCTTACCGTAACTGCAGCCTTCGCGCAAAAAGATGCCGATGCAAAAGTTATCCTCAACAAACTAAGCAAGCAATATCGCAGCTACGATGCGGTTAAAACAGATTTTACACTGACAATTGACAACCAGCAGGCCAACGTAAAAGAAACGCAGACCGGCACGCTTATATCTCGTTCAAAAACCAATAAGTATAAGGTAACCTTATATGCCGCAGGTAAAAAAGCAGTTACGCAGGATATAATCAGCGATGGTAAAAACCAGTGGACTTTCCTTAAAGATGCCAACGAGGTACAATTAAGCGCTGCCGATAACGGTGAAGAAGGCTTTAACCCGGCCAAAATCTTCACCATGTACGAGAAAGGGTATAAATACATTTATACCGGTCAGCAAAAAATTGCAGGTAAAATTTACCAGGTTGTTGACCTAACCCCCGAGGATAGCAAAAAAAGCTTTTTTAAAGTGAGGCTGATGATTGATAAGGTTAAGAATCAGCTTTACAGTACCCAGATATTCGACAAAAACGGCAGCAAATATACTTACACCCTGCGCAGCTTTACTCCTAACTACAAGGTTGCAGAAACCGCTTTTGTGTTTGATAAGAAAGCCTACCCGGGTGTTGAGGTTGTGGATTTGAGGTAAGGGTTTATAATTTAGGAGAAATAAACTATTTGCCTATATTTAGGCATAACTTATCACACTCCTGAATGAGAAAATATCTGATAGCTACTATTACGTTTTTTGTAATAGCCTTTACGTGTAGCTGTACGTTCCTTGCAAATAGTAAAAAGTTTGGTGATACCTCAAAGCTTTTTATTGAAAATCTTTTACATAAAGACTACGACAAATGTATCGATCTGCTGGCTTTTGATCCTGCCAAACCATTAAACAGGGATAGTGTAAAAGCAGGGCTGGATGTTTTCAGAAACATTCTCATAAAAGGTTTTGGAGACAAGCTCGAATACTCTTTTATAAGATCTGAAAAAACATACTCTACTTTAAAAGGTACCGGCACTCCCCCAAATACTACCTTAGTATTTGTGCAATACTCAAACAAAACCGAATTTGGTATTCTCCAGGGCCTGTTTGACGATAAAACCGGGAAGATATTAGATATTAAAACCTTAGATATCAAAGGAAAAATACCGAATATGCTCCCCTTTTGGTTATTTGGGTTAGTCGCCATTTGCATTCCTGCATTTAACATTTATATGATTGTTAAGGTAAAAAGGAGCGACATGCGAACCAAGTGGCTGAAGTATCTGTTCATAGTGATCCTTAACATTCCGGCAATTGGCTACAACGCGGTAAATGGCCTATTCATTAAGTATCTTAATTTACAAATGCTGTTGGGTTTTAGCTTCAATATATCCGACTACTTCGATTCATTTTGGATATTTGGTATACCATTGGGGGGATTAATAATATTATTAAAACTTAAAAGTGGCAATTACAGATCGGCAAATAATGATGTACCGCCTTCTGAAGAGCTAATTCCTGAAATAAATCCGGAATAGATCTACAAAACAAAAGCGAGGGCTTAACCCTCGCTTTTGTTTTGTGTATTTAAGGTTAAAATACCTACACCCTTATATATATCTTTTTATTATCCAGCACCTTACCTACCGCCCAGCAGACCAGCATATAGCTAACGGCAAACAATAGTGACCCAATTGCCCCGGGCGCTATTTTTTGGTAGAATACATCATTTATCCAGGCGTACAGGTTTTTGTTGCCGATGTGGATCATCCAGAAAGCGATAACCAATATTTCTGACAGGATATAAATAGCCAGCGGGTTTTTACCAACAGTGGTGAAGAACGATGTCCAGTTGGCTTTGTTCCATGCGCGCACTTCAACAACATAGATCAAGGCAGCTATCATCACCATATCTATGCCTGTTGTAAGCAGCGTAAAAGGGCTGCTCCAAAGCTTTTTACCTATAGGGAAGCTCATGTTCCAGGTTAAAGCGATGAAGATGAATACACACCCTATTAATGCCAGCCGTGCAATGGTTTCATATCCTTTACCTTTTTCCTGAATAAACTTACCCGCATAATAACCTACAATAACATTCACAATAGCCGGTAAAGTCCCCAGGATACCTTCGGGATCAAAGGCAACACCCTCGCCGTGGTACAGGTGGTTATCTCCTAAAACAAATTTATCAAGGTAGGTACCTGCATTGGTTAGCATCCCGTAAGGGGCAGCATGGTCGCCAAATACCAGCAATAAAACCTGGTAGCCAATTAACAGTAATATGCTGACAACAATAACAGCCGTTTTAGATCTTATAAAGTAAATAATAAGCGAAGCGAATATGTAGCAAAGACCAATACGTTGTAAAACGCCCATTATGCGTGTGTGGTCTATCGGTTTCATTGACCATACGCCATTATGTGGTTCTACAAACGGGAACCAATACATGAGGTAACCGATCAAAAATATGAGCAAGCCACGTTTTAATACCCGGTAAAGAACCGTGCCGGTGCTAAGCGCATCAAACTTTTTCATGGTAAAGCTCATCGCATTACCTACCGCGAATAAAAAAGATGGGAACACAAGATCGGTTGGGGTAAAACCAAACCAGGCAGCATGCTCAAGCGGTGCAAATGGCGCCGCGCCGCTACCGGGCGTGTTTACAATGATCATAAAACAAATAGTTAATCCGCGGAAGACATCCAGCGAAAGAAACCGTTCGGATTTTTGGCTCATAATGGGTACAATTGGTTAAATTATTTCAGGAGAATTATTGCACCAATATAGTAATTTATTAAAGTGAATTACAATAGACCCTAAATCTTTATAAAAAAATTTAAGAAGTTTATTTACAGATCGATGATACATCTATTTACAACATTTTACCGCTGTAATGGTAAATGTTACTATTTTTGAAAAGATGCTTACCATTACCAATCATACACTCGAAAAACTGGAGATGCTGCTTAAAACAGCAGGTTACCGTGTTAGGTATGAGAAAGGTAACTTTAAAACCGGCGCTTGCATGCTGTTAAACAGCCGTGTAATAGTAGTAAATAAATTTGCCAACCTGGAAAGCAAAATAGCCGCGGTAGCTGAGCTGGCCCGCACTCTTGAAATAGATTATAATCTGTTAGACGATAAACAGGCTGCATTTTTACACCAATTAAAACAAACAACCCTGCAGCTGTGACCATTACTTTTTTAGGAACCGGAACTTCACAGGGTGTACCTGTTATTGCTTGCGAATGCGAGGTATGCACATCTGCCGACCGGCACGACAACCGCTTGCGTACTTCTATTTTGGTAGAGGGCGAAGGTAAAGTGATAGTAATTGATTCGGGTCCCGATTTTAGGTGCCAGATGCTGCGGGCTAAAGTAAAACACCTGGATGCCATTGTTTTTACCCACGAGCATAAAGATCATGTGGCTGGCTTGGATGATATCCGCGCGTTTAATTACAAGCAACTTGGGCCTGTAGATGTATATGCCGATGAACGTGTTCAATTAGCCCTGCGCCGCGAGTTTCCCTATATTTTTGCCGACAAAGGCTATCCAGGCATCCCGCAGATAAACCTGCATACCATTGATCTGCAACCCTTTGATATTGGCCAGGTGCGCATTACCCCTATCGAGGTAATGCATTACAAATTGCCGGTTAAAGGCTACCGGATAAGGGATTTTACCTATATCACCGATGCAAAAACGGTTTCGGATATTGAGAAAGAAAAAATTCGTGGTTCAAAAATATTGGTAATAAACGCGCTGCAAAAGGATACGCATATATCACACTTTACGCTGGATGAAGCCATCGCCTTTGCACAGGATATTAATGCCGAGAAAACCTATCTCACCCATATTAGCCACCGCCTGGGCCGGCATGCAGATATTGCCAAAGAACTTCCTACGGGGATTGAGCTGGCCTACGATGGTTTGCAGTTGGATATCTAATAAAGCTCCAGATAACTTACCTCATTTATAGTTGCACGGTAAGCTTCTTTATGGCCTTTCTTTTGCAGGTCTATACGACCCCTAATGGTCATTTGCCTGTTGTTGATCTTATTATATTCGCCATCCTCGGTCTCAAATAATCCAATATGTTTATCTTTAAGGTATAGCGGGCAATCTTGCGTAAAATTCACCCAAAGCGAACGGTTATTACCGTGGTTTGTAAAGGTGCTATCGTTTATCAGAGCAGATATATGCTTGCCTTCCACATATTTGCCAGATACTTCTACATATTGCTTATCGTAAAATTTAATGCTATCTATAAGGTGGGAAAAGCTCACTTTTTTAAACCGGATCTCTGTAGCGCATTCACTGGTGTAGATCTTCTTTTTATGCGTATTGCAAGCCAGCAGGGCTAACGTAAATACCAGTATAATATATACCCTGCTTTGTGCCATGCATAAATGTAAGCGTTTTGGCACATATGAAAGTCATTGTAACATAAATTTCACTTATTCAGCAACCTAAGCTGCTCGCGGATGTATAAACCGGCAGGTGTAAGCTGATTTGCTGTCCACCCGCCTTGGGCTGGTGCACCGGGCTGCAAAATAGCTGTAGTTTCTTTTTTATCAGTAATATTCCAGTTTACCCAGCTAAGCTGGTTTTTCTCTACCCAATCCATCCACTTTTTGTTTTTGGCCCTATCAAATTTGCCATCGCCATTAGCTT
>NZ_JAQBOI010000329.1 GCF_028288105.1 Mucilaginibacter sp.
GAACAGCACTCAAGCTGTCATTGGCGCTAATTTTACTATCGGCAGCAATCTGCTTTAATTCGTTACCGGCATCGGTATGGTCGGCTATCATCATTTTTGCAAATTTGATCACCTCGCTATTTTGGGAATTTTTTAATGCCAGTTGAGATATTTTAACCTCTGCTGCACCAGCTTCTGCAGCCGCATTTACAAATGTAAGCCCGCTATCATCAATTTTGTTAAAGTTTCTACCTTTCCTATCGGTACAGGCCTGTACAGCCAGCAACGTTACCAATGTTAACGCAATGCAAAATCCTTTCATCGTAAATGTTAAGTTTATACTACTTACGTAACAAGATTTTTCACATTCTGTTTACAAAAAGGGATTTATAAACATGATTAAATACCGCGCGATAGCAAAATATTAAAAGCCCTCTCCTTTTAGAGAGGGCTGAGTGAGGCTACGCCAAATTTCTGCCGGCATTTACAATACCATACACGGTACGTATAACCAGTTTGTTATAAATACCTATCAGTTCCTCGTCATCAGTATTGTTTAGGCATTGCAGCGCATAATGTTGTATAATAACCAGCGGCAATACAATCTTCTCGCGTACGGCTATTGAGCGGCGCTCTACCGGGTACTCTTCCATTAAAACTTTAGTACCGGTAAGTTCCAGCAACATATCTCTGGTTAGTTCAAATTCAGCTTTAAGGTCTTTCCAAAACTTTTTGAACTTGGCATCTTTCTCCATGTATGCCGTTACCCTAAAGTCAGATTTCGACATAGACATCATGCAATTATCCAGCATGGTTTTAAAGAAACCGGAGTTTTGGTAAAGCTCTTTCACTTCTTCCCAGCTGCCGTTATCCTTCATTTTCTTTAAAGCTGTGCCTACGCCGTAAAAACCGGGTATATTTTGTTTTAACTGGCTCCACGATGTTACAAAGCTTATGGCACGCAGATCTTCCAGTTTTAACTTGGCACCTGCATTACGCTTGGTTGGCCTGCTGCTGATATTGATCTGCGAAAGCAATTTCAGCGGACTAAACTTCTCCAGGTATTCTACAAACAGCGGGTGCTCGCGCAATGCCAGGAACAATGTGTGGCTTTCTTCGGCCATTTCGGCTATAAGCGCCTTGTGCCCGTTATCAAGCAGATCGTTATGATTTGGATGCAGGGCAGATATAATGCCCGCGTTTATCAATTGCTCGGTATTAAACCTCGCCGTTTCAACCGAACCATATTGCGAGCTTACCGTTTGCCCCTGTATAGTTAGCTGGATATGATCGTTAGCTATCTCTTTACCCATTGATGCATAAAAACGGTGCGTTTTACCACCACCACGGGCCGGCGGGCCACCCCTGCCGTCAAAAAAGGCCAGGTCAATATTATGTTTGCGGGCCATGGCGGTCAATTCAACCTTGGCTTTGTAGATGCTCCAGTTGGCCATCAGATAGCCGCCATCTTTGGTACTATCGCTAAAGCCCAGCATAATGGTTTGCCTGTTGCCGCGTTTTTTTAGGTGCGATTTGTAGAATGGATGGGTGTATAATTTCTCCATCACTTCGCTTGCCTTTTTCAAATCGTTAACGGTTTCAAACAAAGGCATAAAATCAACACTCAGTTTATCTTTTTCCCAGCCGCTCCATAAAAACAGATTAATAAGCTGTAAAATATCTGATGCTTCCTGGCAGTTGCTGATAATAAAACGCTGGCATCCTTTTTCGCCGTTGGTATGCTGAATATCCTTCATTAACCTGATAGTATCCAGCGTATCGCGGGTAAGGCTATCGGCAGTGGCGGGGCATTTAAAATCGGCCTGGTTAAACGGAATGCTTTTTATTTTGGCGTCTTCGCTTTGCTCAGCATAATTTTTTGGAACACCGGTGTAAACTTTTTCGGTAGTGTATTTAAACACGTCACGCAACACACGGCTATCCTGCCTAATATCCAGCGTAGCAAAGTACGAACCGAACAACTGTACCTTTTGTATCAGGTTATCTACGATAGATACAAACAAGCTGTCGTGATCGGTCACCAATGTTTGGTGCATTGATTTTAGAAGTTTTAGCAACTCCGGCTGCAGATCTTTAGGGTTAGTTTGTGTGTTAAAGGCATTATCATAAAGCAATACTTCCAGCTTGCTAATAGTATCGGCAAAACCCCTGAAGGTAATACGGCGTTTCAGGTTCCTGAAATCGCGGTAGTAGCAACGGTAAATTACCTGCCTTAATAAGGTGGCTACCGAACGTGTGGTTTCGGTGGTCACATTAGGGTTACCATCCCTATCGCCACCCGGCCAAAAGCCAAGTTCCAATACCTGCCTGTTACCTTCTATATCAAACTCTTCTTCGAGTTTTGATTGTATGCCCGATAAGGCATGGTAAAATATATTCTCCAGAAACCAAACCAAACTAACCGCCTCATCAACAGGTGTTGGCGAAGTTTTATTAAAGAAAGGCGTTTTACCTAATTGCTGTAACAAACCATCTATTGAAGGGATATCGTTGGTTTTTAAGGCCTCTATAAGGTCTGTCATTATACCCAGAACGGTACCCGGGTAAAACTGTGTAGGGTGCGCTGTAAGCACCAGGCGTAACGAAAATTCTTTTAATTGTTTACTAATATTAGCTCTTGTCTGCTCGTTTTGCGATGCCTGCTGAACCATGCTTTGCAGGGTGCCGGTATCGTCAACGCGGCCTACTTTGCTGAAAGAGGAATCCTCGATAGCATCAAACAAAACCACCTGGCGTTCAATATATTGTATAAACCTAAATAAACGGTTTATTTGCTCCCGGTTATCAATGCCGGGTACATATTTTTTGAAGAACGACTCGATAATTTCTGTAGGGGAAGCTTGGTCTGCCGCCCCTTTATCGCAATGCGAACTAAAAAACGGAAGCAATATACCAGTGTCCTTTACCTGATAAAAAGGCAGCGTTTGAAACAAACTGTTATATAACTCAAAGCGTTTAACAACTTCGTGATTAAATATAGATTCTTTTTGACTGAGCCTTAATGTAGATGGCATAATTTAACAGGTTTACAAATATGATAGGAAACAATAACGGCGTGAATTTAACTATCTAAAATTAAATTACGTTAAAAACTAATAAATTAATAACGGTTTGTACATTTTAATGCAATTATTGTTATTGCAAAACAGTAAACGGTTTATTTGTTTAATTTTGCAAATCAAAATCATCGCCCAATAATTAGTAAATGAACAACCATAAAAGAGAAATAAAAAGCTTTTTTTACAGCCAGTATTTTTCTGACGGGTTGCGCATGTCTATCGGTATTTTGGTACCCTCATTAGTGATGATGCAGTTGGGCAACTTCGATCTGGGGCTTACCATGTCGCTGGGCGCGCTTTGCATTTGTACTATTGACGGGCCGGGGCCTATTTCGCATAAACGTAACGCTATGGCTGTAGGCAACTTATGTTTGCTTGTTGTAGCTTTTATTACAGGTTACGCCCGCCTCAGCGTTTATACCCTCGGATTAGAGATAACCGTTTTCTCCTTCCTTTTTTCTATGCTTATCGTTTACGGTAACCGCGCTGCATCTATAGGTACATCAGCTTTGCTGGTGATGATATTTATGATGGATAAGGCAGTGCCGCCACCGCAACTGCCCATGTTTTGCCTAACCATTTTGGCCGGTGGTTTATGGTATATGATATTCAGCCTGGTATTTTTTGGCATACGCCCCTTCCGTGCCGCACAGCAGATACTGGGCGAAAATGTTGCCGATATCGCCCGTTTCCTGCGGATAAAGGCCGATTTTTATATCCACACAACAGATATTGACGAAAATTACCGCAAACTGGTGTTACAGCAGATCCAGGTAAGCAATCATCAGGATGCCGTTAGAGAGATCCTTTTTAAAAGCCGCCTGCTGGTAAAGGAATCTACCGCGGCCAGCAGGATATTGGTGCTTACCTTTATTGACCTGGTAGATATGTTTGAGCAGATAATGGCTACCCACTACGACTACTCCTACATTCGCGAAAAATTTGAAAGCACCGGCGTTTTAAAAGACATAGCCGATTTTCTGCATCATGTAGCAGACGATCTGGACAACATAGGCTTTGCCGTACTGGCCAACACACGCCCCGAAAAGCTGAGCAATTTGGAGTTGCACCTGGAGTATTTAAAACAAAGAATTGATGCCATAGGTACCGATGATAAGGAAACAAGTAATCTTGTTTTAAAGAAGATCCTGATCAATTTGAGAGATTTGAGCAAGAGTATATCTAACCTTTATAAATACTATCACTCTAAAGCGTCAGATAGTTTAGTGCAGGGCCCAACCGGTGTAGAGTATTCAAAGTTTGTAGCTCAGCAAGATTACGCGCCACATGTATTTTTTGATAATCTAACAT
>NZ_JAQBOI010000060.1 GCF_028288105.1 Mucilaginibacter sp.
TCCTGGTTGTCGATAAGTTTTTGCAGGTTTATCTTTCCGATAACAAATTTGTAGCTGCCCGAATAAAAACGTTCGTGAATGTGTTCAAACTCTAAGGCTTCAACCAAACCTTCATCCTCATAACGCAGATAAATATTTACATCCACATTGTTAGTGAAGCGTAGATTACTCACTTCTTTGGCTTTTTTGTATTCGTACTGATAGTCATAACGTAACGCCGCGATATCTGATAATACAGCCGAACCTGTTGGGTGCCCGCCTGCGCCTTTACCAAAAAAGAATTGCTGGTCGGCAAAAGCTGCCTGTACAGTTACACCGTTGTATTCATACTCTACATTGTATAAAAACTCCGTTTCGTTTACAAATTTGGGTAATACAAAAAGGGTAACATGCCTGTCATCCAATTCTTTGGCTACGGGCACCAGCTTTATCTTTAATTTCTTTTCGCGGGCATACTGCAAATCATTAGGTGATAGGTTCTGGATGCCAATGTTAAGTACTTCCTCCGGGTTGATAACAACACCATAAGCATGCGCTGCTGCTATTATCAGTTTGAATTTGGCATCATAACCACCAACATCCATAGTTGGGTCGGTTTCTGCGAAGCCAAGGTCCTGCGCCTGTTTAAGAGCGGTATCATAATCAAGGTTTTCTAAATACCCTTTAGATAAGATGTAGTTTGATGAACCATTGAATATGCCGCTTATAGAATGCAGTAATTCATTATCATAATATTCCTCCAGGTTACGAATGATAGGAATACTGCCGCAAACCGCACCTTCATACAGTAATGAAGTGCCATGCTTGTGCTGCAGCTCAATCAGTTCATTTAGATAAGTGGCTATCATTTTTTTACTGGACGATACCACATTTTTGCCGGAACTTAATGCGCGCGATACAATCTCGAAGGCAGCTTCGGTATCATTTATCAATTCAACCACAGTATTAATTTCCGGGTTGTTCAGTATCTCGTCTCTGTCTGTTGTGAAAAGCTCTTTGGGTAACGATCGCTCTTTTTCTGGATTTTTGATAGCGATTTTTACTATTTCGAGATTTAGGTTCTTTGTTTTGATGATATCATACAATCCCTGGCCTACAACTCCAAACCCGAAGAGGCCTATGTTTAGTTTTTTACTCATTAAGCAATTTTTTGCAGTTCTATAATTTTTCCTTTTACATCGGTTTTAAAAAACGATGTGATAATATTTGTTAAATCTTCTGTTTCAATTAAAAATCCGTCGTGCCCGTAAAACGAATCCAGTTCGGCAAAGGCCGATTTTGGTATATGCCTGAACAGGTATTGCTGCTCCTCTACAGGGAACAATACGTCAGATTTTATACCAATAACCAACGTACGGGCTTTTATCAGGCTCAAAGCCTTGTCAATACCATGCCTGCCACGGCCAATATTGTGCGAGTCCATCGCTTTTGAAAGATACCAGTAACTATAAGCATTAAACCTGTTTACGAGTTTTTGCCCCTGGTAGTTTTGATAAGTTGATGCCTTGAAATTATCAGTAACATCACTCTGATCTTCCTGTTGGGTAATATCGTAAGTTTTATAACTGCGGTAGGATAGGAGGGCGATACTGCGCGCGGCTTTTAAGCCTTTGCTGCCACCATCTGCTGCACCTGCATAAAAAGTACGGTCGGCACTTATAGCCAAACGTTGCGATTCGTTAAAGGCAATGCCCCATGGCGAATGTTTGGCATTTGTAGCTATCAGTATCAGGTTTTTGATGCGATCTGGCTCAATAATACTCCATTCAATGGCCTGCTGGCCACCTAACGATCCACCCAATAATATCTCTATATGTTCGATCTTTAAATGATCTGCCAATAGTTTATGTGCTTTTATAATATCCCTTATAGTAAATTCCGGGAAAGCTAAATAATAAGGCTGACCGGTTGCAGGGTTTATACTTAAGGGATTAAGTGTGCCATAAGGCGAACCCAAAACATTAGCACAAACTATGAAATGATCGTTAGGATTAAAGTGATCGTCCGGGCCAAAAAGGCCTTTCCACCAATCAAAAACATCGGAATTTGCAGTGAGGGCATGGCATACCCACACTACATTGTCCCGATTTTCATTGAGGCTTCCATAGGTATTAAAGCCGATTTCAAGTCCTTGCAATTTTTGGCCGGATTCCAGCTCAAACGTTCCTGTATATGTAAAACTTTGTGTGCTCATTTGTTACATTTTCGTTATTTTGGGAGTAGTTGTCTAAACAACTACCCCCTAATAACATCACTTAAAAAACTAAAAAAATCTATACTAACTCCGGCTCTTTTATCTTGGCAAATGCCTGTTCAAAATCAGCTTTAATATCATCAATATGTTCAATACCAACCGCCACGCGTAGTTGCCCCGGTACAACTCCTGCAGATAGTTGTTCTTCATCTGATAGTTGCTGGTGCGTAGTTGCAGCCGGTTGTATAATTAAGGTTTTAGCATCGCCTACATTAGCTAAATGGCTAACCAGTTTTAGGCTATCTATAAGGTTATTCGCGTTTTCTTTACCGCCCTTAATTTTAAAGGATAACACAGCGCCAAAGCCATTTTTTAAGTACTTTTTGGCAAGTGCATGATGGGGCGATGACTCTAACCCCGGGTAGTTAACTGACTCTACCTGCGGGTGTTGCTCCAGCCATTTGGCCAATTCAAGAGCATTATCTACATGGCGTTGTACACGCAGTGATAATGTTTCTAAACCCTGAATATTAAGCCACGAGTTAAATGGTGATTGCGATGGGCCAAAGTCACGTAAGCCCTCTACCCGGGCACGAATAATAAATTGAATATTGCCAAATGGCCCGCCAATACCAAATACATCACTAAATATTAAACCGTGGTAACCTTCGCTTGGCTCGGTAAACTGCGGGAATTTCCCATTACCCCAGTTGTAATTACCGCCATCAATAATAGCACCGCCAATACAGGTACCATGGCCGTTTATCCATTTGGTGGTAGATTCTACAACCACGTGAGCACCATGTTGTAACGGGCGAAACAGGTATCCGCCTGCGGCAAAGGTGTTATCTACAATGAGCGGCAAATCGTACTTTTTGGCCAATTCGGCAAGTTTTTCAAAATCTGGTATATTAAAGCCGGGGTTACCAATGGTTTCCACAAAAATGGCTTTAGTTTTGTCATCAATCAATTTCTCAATATTTTCAGCTGTATCGTCTTTCGCAAAACGGGCATCGATCCCCAAGCGCTTAAAGGAAACTTTAAACTGGTTGTAAGTACCACCGTACAGAAAAGGGGAGGTAACGAAGTTATCGCCCACCTGCAAAATATTATTGAGGGCTAAAAATTGCGACGCCTGGCCAGATGCTGTTGCCAAAGCAGCTACACCACCTTCAAGGGCGGCAATACGCTTTTCAAAAACATCTGTGGTGCGGTTCATTAACCGGGTATATATATTGCCGAACTCTTTTAATGCAAACAGGTTTGCACCATGCTCGGCATTGTTAAATACGTATGAAGTTGTTTGATATAAAGGTACAGCACGAGCTCCTGTTGTAGCGTCAACTTCCTGACCAGCATGCAATTGCAGTGTTTCAAATTTTAAGTTAGACATGTTCTGTAGATTTAAAGGATAATTGAATGAGATGTTAACGATTACAACAGGATAATACTATCCTAAAGTGGTATCACGTGTTTTTTCAGGAAATAGAAAAAGGGGACGTGTACTGCATCAACAGCAGCAGCAACACATACAAATACAACCAGAAAGTTGTTTGTATACTGATTGCCTGGCCGTTTGGGCCTGCAAGGTGTTGTGACGTACGTAAATCAGAGTTTTCATGATTCAAAATTTATATCCCCCGGTTAACTATTCTCCGGGACAGGAATTGGCACCTTCTACACCTTGTAGGGTTGCCAGCGGTTCATCGAGCCTGATCTCTCGCCGCTTCTTTATAAATCAAAATCCGTGTGAGGGAATTGATCAAGGTATTGCTACCAAATAATGTTTCAAATATAGAGTAAACGATAATTAATTTCCAAATTTAATTTCAATTTAATTATCGTTCCAATGTAATAACGCTGTGTTTGACTATAATTTACGCCATCGCCTGCGTTAAATCACCTATCAAATCATCAATATGCTCTAAGCCAACCGATACCCTTAGCAAGTTAAACGGTGTTTTAGTATCCGGCCCTTCAACAGATGCACGGTGTTCTATTAAGCTTTCCACACCACCCAAACTGGTAGCACGGGCGAATATTTTTATGGAATTAACTACTTTTTTGGCTTCCTCTTCGCCGCCTTTTAGGGTGAAAGATAGCATCGCCCCAAAGCCGCTCATTTGTGCCTTGGCAATTTCATGCTGTGGGTGTGAGGATAAACCGGGGTACATTACACTCTCTACATGTGGATGGCTTTCCAAAAATTCGGCCAGTAGCTGTGCATTTTGTACATGGCCACGCACACGATAAGGCAGGGTTTTAATACTGCGTACCAGATAATAGCAATCCATAGGAGAGGGGATTGCGCCACCCATGGTTTGTATATCGCGAATTTTTTGCCACCAGTCGTTTTTTTATGCGGTAATAAGCACACCGCCCATCAAATCGCTATGGCCACCAAAGTACTTGGTGGACGAATGCATAACTATATCGGCGCCTAAAGCTAAAGCTTGCTGGCAAAGTGGGGTGGCAAATGTATTATCGCAAACCACTTTAATATTGTGCCCACGGGCTATGCTTACTACTTTTTTAATATCGGTGATTTTTAATAGCGGGTTAGATGGTGTTTCTATCCATATTACGCCGGTATTTGGTTTAATATGAGCTGTTAAAACATCGCTATCGTTCACATCAATAAAATCGAATTCCAGGATACCTACGAAAAGCATTTTTAACTGGTTACGCAGTCCATGATACATATCATCAGGGCAAATAATGTGTGTACCCGGCTCTAACGACTGAAATACCGACATGCCGGCTGCATTGCCAGATGAAAATGCCGCAGCCTCAACACCGTTCTCTAACTGAGCCAGCACATTCTCTAATGAAGTACGATTGGGATTAGCCGCACGGCTATAAGAATACCCGGACGAAAATTCTCCATCTTCATCACGCTGAAACGTGGTAGACATAACAATGGGTTGTATAACTGCTTTTGATGAGGCATCGGTATGGTTGCCGGCGTGAATGGCTATGGTTTCTATTTTCATTATATTAAAGCTATGCCGCCAAATTAACTAAGAATATTTGTGATTTACTGTAGCAATTTGCAAGATATTGTCGTATTTTGATTACGAACCCAAACACAATGAAAAAAATATTACCTATGCTGATGCTTCTTATCATCAGCTTAACTGGATGCAAAAAAGATGCTGCTATTACCCAGTTTGATAATAGCTACAAAAAATGGCAGCAGTTTAAAAGCCAGAGCAATAACTCGTATTCTTACATAGCTTATCGCTTTTATACATTTTTAGGGGATCGTACAGAAACAAAAATTACAGTAAAAAATGGTAAAGTTATAGAGCGGGAATATACCATGTGGACTAATCAACCAAACTCAGCGGTTACAGTAGTGGCAGAAACCTGGGTAGAGAACGAAGCTTTGCTAAATAGTCACCAACAATTGCGCGCAGCCGAGATACTAACGCTTGATCAGGTGTATGCTAAAGCAAAAACTGTATGGCTGAAAGTCAACAAAAAAGATAACGAGATATTTTTTGTTGATAAAAATGATGGGCTTATTTCATCAGCAGGCTCTATACCTAAAGGTTGCCAGGATGATTGTTTTAACGGTATCAGTATTAAAGAGATAAAGCTACTTAAGTAGCATCCCACTAAGCAAATGTATATCTTTACTTAAATTACAACCTCGCAATTTTATGAAGAAGCTTTATACCATACTATTTGCATTGCTTGTTTTCGCGGCTTGTACCAAGGATAATACTGCAACTACTACCCAAAAGAAAACGCTTAGTTACAGCACAAAAGACTATAACGAAAGCCTTACTTTGTGGGCTCAATATAAAGCTTCTGTAAAAAACACCTACACTTATACAGTATTAAGATCATCCTTCACAGGCAATAATTCCGAAACCAAAATTACTGTTGTAAATGGCGCTGTTACTAAACGCGACTATATTTATTATCAGTACGATTTGTCGACCGGGACAAGCATCCGTGTTGTTTTAAGAGAATGGCACGAAACTACAGGCAATTTAGGTTCGCATACTGATGAAGGCGCCGCTTTGCTTACCATTGACGATGTTTACGCAAATGCAAAAAACGTTTGGCTTAAAGCCGATCCAAATACCAACGATGTGTACTTTGAAGCTAAAAACGATGGCCTTATCTCAACAGCAGGTTATGTGCTTAAAGGATGTGCAGACGATTGCTTCATTGGTATAAACATCACATCCGTTTCCAGCCTGTAAATTTATTCTGGTCTGTAAAAACACTGTCATACTCTGTGTTTAAACATACATTAAGTTGATGCATTGGTTTTAAAACTGATGCAATTTGCTACATTTGCTCAAATATTTTTCTAAATGGAAGTATCAGATAATTTTCGGGTATTGCTGGATAATCCCCAACTTTTGCCCGAGCTTAAAGACATTGCTGAGAAGGTACTTCATAACCAGCGCATCACTTTTGACGAAGGCGTTTTGCTTTATGAAAAAGCTGAATTAGGCTACCTGGGAGTACTTGCCAACTACATACGCGAGCAAAAACACGGTGATAAAACATACTTTAACCGTAATTTTCACATAGAGCCAACCAACCTTTGTGTTTACGATTGCAAATTCTGCTCATACTCACGCCTGCTAAAACAGCGTGCCGATGGGTGGGAGTACACTATGGAAGAGATGCTGGATATTGTTAAGAAATATGACGACCAGCCGGTTACCGAAGTACACATTGTAGGTGGCGTTTTACCGCAATACGATGTTGCTTTTTATAGTGAACTGTTCAGTAAGATAAAGGCACACAGGCCCAATCTGCATGTGAAGGCTTTAACCCCTGTAGAGTATCATTATATATTTAAAAAAGCTAAAATAGATTACGCTACGGGTATGAAATTGATGAAGGACTCGGGCCTGGAATCGATACCTGGAGGAGGGGCAGAGATATTTCACCCCGAAGTGCGTGACCTGATAGCTAAAGATAAATGTACCGGCGACCAGTGGCTTGCTATACACGAGGAATGGCACAAATTGGGTATGCGATCAAACGCTACCATGCTTTACGGCCATATCGAAAAGTTTCATCACCGTGTTGACCATATGGAACGCCTGCGCCAACTACAGGATAGAACGGGTGGGTTCCAAACATTTATCCCACTGAAATTCCGCAATCAGGATAATCAAATGAGCCACGTGCCCGAATCAACCGTAGTGGAAGATTTGCGTAATTATGCCATAGCGCGTATCTATCTTGATAATTTTGACCATATAAAAGCCTATTGGGCCATGATAAGCCGTACAACAGCACAGCTATCCCTTAATTTTGGGGTGGATGATATTGATGGTACGCTTGACGATACTACCAAAATATACTCAATGGCGGGCGCTGAAGAGCAAAACCCCGGCATGAGCACCAAAGAATTGGTAGACCTGATAAAACTTGCAGGCCGTTACCCAATTGAGCGCGATACGCTTTATAACGTAATTACAGATTATAACGATTACCAGTTTGCGGAAGAAGTTAAACCGCGCTTTTATAAATTGCCCGTTATTAATTAAGGCAGTTTAGTATTACACTATGATAGAAAAGACTTTATATATAGTACGCCACGGCCAAACAGACCTTAATAAACAAGGCATTGTACAAGGCAGGGGCAGGGATACTGATCTAAATAATGAAGGTCGCCGCCAGGCTAACCAATTTTACGAAGCTTACAAGAATGTACCCTTCGATAAAATTTACATATCCGAACTTAAACGTACCCAACAAAGCATCCAACAGTTTATTGATCTGGGGCTGCCTTATGAAAAATTAGCCGGGCTTGATGAGTTAGCATGGGGCATACATGAAGGCCAGCCAGCCACTCCAGAAACCAAAGCCGCATTCCTGCAATTAATGCGCGATTGGCTTGATGGTAAACTTGACGAAAAATTTGAAGGCGGCGAAAGTCCTAACGAAGTTAAGGCAAGGCAACTGGAGGCACTTGAAGTAATTATGAGCCATCCCGAAGAAAAAACGGTGCTGATATGCATGCATGGCCGCGCTTTGCGTTTACTGATGTGTATACTTACCAATCAGCCGCTTACGCAAATGGATAATTTCCCACATCAAAACCTGGTTTTATACAAGGTAACTTACGATGGCAGCCAGTTTGAAATTGTTGAAGCCAACAATGCCAAACATTTAAAAAACTCATAGAGAGAACAATACGTGAACAAGATAAAAATTTCTGCCGTTAGCTATACTAACACCAAACCCTTTTTATACGGCCTGCAACACTCACCTATCAAAGACAAGATAGATCTGAGCCTTGATATGCCTTCAGACTGTGCCCAAAAGCTGATAGACGATGTTGTTGATATTGGTTTAATACCCGTAGCGGCTACATTAAATTTACCCCAATGGGAAATTGTATCTGCCTACTGTATTGGTGCCGTTGGTGCGGTAAACTCTGTATTCATATTCAGCAACTGCGATATAAAGGATGTGAAACGGGTACAGCTCGACCCGGAATCGCGTAGCTCCAATAACCTGGGGCGAGTACTGCTTAAAAATTACTGGAAGGTGCAGCCGGAACTGGTTGTAAATGCGCCGGATTATTCACAATCAGCAGATGCTCAAACCGCCTTTGTACAAATTGGCGACCGCACTTTTGGTAAAAAAGACCAATACAAATATGTGTATGACCTTGCCGAAGAATGGCAAAAGTTTACCGGGTTGCCTTTTGTATTTGCTGCCTGGATAGCCAACAAACCTATACCTGAAGATTTTATAAAAGAATTTGACCTGGCATTGAGATACGGCCTTGCCCATAGGCAGGACCTGTTAAAAGAACTCCCGCAACGTGCCGATTTTGACCTGGAAGATTACTTGATGCACAGACTGGATTTTGACCTGACAGAGGATAAAAAGAAAGCACTGTATTTGTTTTTGGATTATATAAAGGCGTTGTAGGTTATCCACACATGTCATGGTGAGCTTGTCGAACCATTAAGTCTTCGACAGGCACAGACTGACACACTGCATTTTTTGAGTCTTTGCGAGATATCCTACCAAACAATTCTTCAAAAAACTAAAACCATATCCTGATATTAGCATTGCATATAGCAAAGCTCATATACTTATGGATCCACAAAAACTTAAAGGGCAAGTTGCCCTGATAACCGGTGCCGATAGCGGCATAGGCAAAGGCGTTGCAATTGCTATAGCACAGGCCGGTGCTAAGGTATTGGTAAACTACGTGCACAACCAAAAAGCTGCAGACGAAGTTGTTGACGAAATACAAGCTGCCGGCGGCGAAGCCTTTGCCCACCAGGCAGATGTAAGCAAGGAAGATGAGGTGCAGGCTATGTTTGCCAAACTGATAGCAACATACGGCGGTATAGATATCCTGGTAAATAATGCGGGCCTGCAAAAGGACGCAAAATTTGTGGATATGACGCTGGATGAGTGGAATACAGTTATCAACATAAACCTAACCGGGCAGTTCCTTTGCTCGCGCGAGGCTGCAAAATTGTTTATCAAAAGGGGAGTGGTGGATGGTGTGAGCCGCGCGGCGGGTAAGATCATCTGCATGAGCAGTGTGCATGAGGTTATCCCATGGGCGGGCCACGTAAACTATGCAGCAAGCAAAGGCGGCATAAGTATGTTTATGAAAAGTATAGCACAGGAGTTAGCACCCCATAAGATAAGGGTAGTGGCTATCGGCCCGGGCGCCATACAAACGCCTATCAATAAATCGGCCTGGGAAACACCCGACGCTTTAAACAAGCTATTAACAT
>NZ_JAQBOI010000063.1 GCF_028288105.1 Mucilaginibacter sp.
CCGGGAAAATAATTTGTATGAGCAGCGTACACGAGGTTATACCCTGGGCAGGCCATGTAAACTATGCAGCAAGCAAGGGCGGCATAAGTATGTTTATGAAAAGCATAGCACAAGAACTGGCACCTAATAAGATCCGCGTGGTGGGCATTGCACCCGGGGCTATACAAACACCAATTAACAAGGAGGCATGGCAAACACCAGAGGCATTAGAAAAGCTTTTAACGTTAGTACCCTACAATCGTATTGGTAAACCCGAAGATATAGGAAAACTCGCGGCCTGGCTGGCATCAGACGAGGCAGATTATATTACCGGCACTACCATTTTCATAGATGGAGGGATGACCTTATACCCCGGCTTTGCTGATAACGGCTAATAATTCCTGTGTAAAACCGTTTTTATGTCATAAAAAAGTCATAAACACAGCCATGCTTTACATTAAATTAACTTAGTGTACTTTATACAATAAGTATAAGGCTTTTTTATTAGCATATTGTTAAAAGCACACTATCAACCGGCCATATTTTTTAGATTTTGATTAAAAACGAGTATGTATTATCAAATATTTATAAAAATCATCAATAATTATAAATATTAGCAACAACGCTGTACATTTGTTATATAAATTAAAATTTAAAAGGCCATGAAAAAAGTATTTATATCAACCGCAATAGCTATCCTTTTCGCCGCAAATGTTTTTGCCGTTAACAAGGTATCAACAAAAGAAGAAGGTAAAGACAATGTATCATACGCAGTATCAGCAAAATTTAACAGCGATTTTATCGGTGCTGAAAATGTAACCTGGAAAGTTAGTTCTAAATTCCAGAAAGCTACATTCACAATTGATGGTGTAAAAAAGTCAGCATTTTACAACCTTAGAGGTGAATTAATCGGCGTAACCGAGAATGTACAATTCAAAGCGTTGCCTGAAAAAGCAAGAAAAACTATCGCTGAAAAATATGAAGGTTACTTTGCTAATGAAGTAATTAAATATGAAGTTGGTGATGACAACAGCTTTGATTCAACAGTATATTTTGTTGATTTGAAAAACAGTAAAGAAGAAGTTTTGGTAAGGGTTACCCCAAGTGCCGGTGTTTACTTCTTTCAGCAAGTAAAATAATTTAACCCAACTATATAGGATTGAAAGTCATCAGTTTATGCTGATGACTTTTTTATTTATAACAAATTTTATTTTATTTTTACTTAATAAATAATTTTATTTGGTTATTAATAATTTTATATATTTGAACAGATAGTTGTACATTCTATATTGATTATTAAACCATTTTTATATTCAGTTGAATTACTTACTGATCTTAACACAATTATTTAATACGATTATAATATTATTATGAAAACTGGAAAAGTAAAATGGTTTAACACACAAAAAGGTTACGGATTTATTATTACTGATGACGGTAAAGATCTTTTTGTGCACTTTAAAGATGTACAAGGCGGCGTAAATGCTATTAAAGATAACGATAATGTTGAGTACGAAGAAGAAGAAGGAAGAAAAGGATTACAGGCAGTAAACGTAAAAAAAGTTTAATCGCTGCCCATATAACATACAAACCCCTGATTAAACAGGGGTTTTTTTATGCAATTTAAACCAGTTTTTACCAGCATTTTATACCTTAGCCTAATCATTATCACTTATCCTAATTATGACTGATACTTCTTCAGCAAAAGTTTCGCGGAATGTTATATTCCTGGTGCTTGTAGCCTCCCTGGGTTATTTCGTTGACATATATGATCTTTTAGTTTTCTCTATAGTACGTAAAGCCAGCTTGCACGATATTGGTGTAGCCGATGCTGACATACTCAGCAAAGGGCAATTTATTATTAATGTACAGATGTTTGGCCTGCTGTTGGGTGGCTTGTTATGGGGAGTGATAGGCGATAAACTGGGCCGTATTAAGGTTTTATTTGGATCGATATTACTTTATTCGATAGCCAACTTTGCCAACGCTTACGTGACCGATGTTAACACCTATGCTATAATCCGCTTTATTGCAGGTATAGGCCTTGCAGGCGAGCTGGGAGCCGGCATTACACTGGTTACTGAGACACTGAGTAAAGAAAAACGGGGTTATGGTACTATGATAGTTGCCGTAATTGGCTTGTTTGGTGCAGCCGCAGCTTACGAAGCTGCTAAGTACGGCTGGCAAACAGCTTATAAAGTAGGAGGGGTATTGGGTATTGTTTTACTGCTTTTACGTGTAGGGACATTTGAATCGGGCATGTTTAACAAGGTAAAAGAGAGTGGGGTATCCAAAGGAAACTTTTTTATGCTATTCACCAATGCCGAAAGATTTAAAAAATACCTGTATTGCATATTAATTGGTGCACCACTTTGGTATGTAGTAGGAGTGCTTGTAACCTTATCGCCTGAATTTGGCAAGGCATTAGGCTCTGCGGTACCATTAAGCGCGGGAGAGGGGGTGCTTTATACTTACATAGGTATCTCTATAGGCGATATTTTTGCAGGTTTGCTGGCGCAGATCACCAAATCGCGCAAGTTAACAATGGCGGTGTTCCTGATACTATCTGTAGTAAGCTCGTTTGTTTATTTAGGTTCTAAAGGCATTACGCATGATAAGTTTGTTTGGATCTGCTTCTTTATGGGTTGTACAGTTGGTTATTGGGCAACCTTTGTAACCATAGCTGCCGAACAATTTGGCACAAATATCCGTTCAACAGTAACTACTACTGTACCTAACTTTGTGCGTGGTTCACTAATACCTATCAATATTGCTTTTAACGCCTTTGTAGTGCATTACGGCATGGTTACCAGTGGTTATATCATGATGGTGATATTAACGCTTATATCGCTGTTCTCCTTAAGCCAGTTAAAGGAAACATTTGGTAAGGATTTGAATTACATTGAGGAAGAAGCCGGAATCAGTTAAGACAATTAATGAATTAGTGAATTACCGATTGAAGATTTAATGCATTAACTTGTATTTAATCACTAAACCAATAATTTCTCTAAATCAGTAAATAAATTTAGTTTTGCTTTCCTTAATCACTAATTCAATAAATCACTAATTCAATAATTAGTTAATGATAAGCAAGGAACAAATAGCTTCAGATTACAAACAGATACAGGACGAGATATGTGCCGCGCTTGAAACCACAGACGGCAGATCAACCTTTGAAGAAGAACTTTGGGAACGTGAAGGTGGTGGCGGTGGTCGTACACGCATCATCCAGAATGGTAATATATTTGAAAAAGGCGGCGTAAACTTTTCGGCTGTGCATGGGCAATTGCCACATACGGTTAAAAAAGCCCTAAATGTAGAGCAGGACGATTTTTTTGCTACCGGCATATCTATCGTTATCCATCCAAACCACCCGCTGGTACCTATCATACATATGAACATCAGGTACTTTGAAATGCCATCGTCATTTAATAATGACACCCCGCCGGTATGCTGGTTTGGGGGTGGGATAGATCTTACTCCGCATTATGTGGTAGAGGATGATGCCCGGTATTTCCATCAGCAGCTAAAACAAGTTTGCGACCAATTTAATCGGGATTTTTACGAGCGTTTTAAAACCTGGGCCGATAATTACTTTTATATAAAACACCGCGACGAAACACGGGGCATTGGCGGCATATTTTACGATCGTTTAACCGCTACAGATGAAATTACCTGGGAAACCGTATTTGAATTTTCTAAAGCATTAGGCCGCTCATTTATTCCTATTTATACCGAGCTGGTGAATCGCAGCAGGGATAAACAATTTACAGATAACCAGCAGCAATGGCAATACCAGCGCCGCAGCCGCTATACCGAGTTTAACTTGGTATATGATGCCGGCACTAAATTTGGGCTGGAAACTAACGGTCGCATCGAATCGATATTAATGAGCCTGCCGCCTACAGCTAAATGGGTGTATAACTACCATGCACAGCCGGGAAGTGAAGAAGAAAAAACCTTATCCTTGTTAAAAAAAGGTATTAACTGGGTTTAGTTATGATAAAAAAGATATTACCGGCGCTTTTGCTGTTAATAGTATTATGCGCGTTCAACATAGAAGATTCTTTTAAAGGCACCTGGGAATACAGTGGGGGAATATATAATGGCAAGGCCGTACCCGCATCAAAAGATTATATACTGCAACGAAAATATGATGCAGAGCATTATGACGCCTTATTTATTGAAAAAGGAGCAGAGCCTATCCCGTATGAGCGGGGTAACTATATTTTAAAGCAGGATACCTGTTTTGAAACGCAAACCTTTAGTGCAGAACCTTCTAAACTGCTCAATATCACCCTGAAATATCATTACCAAATTAAAAACGATACCCTAACTTTTAACGGGACTTTACCTAATGGCACCGTAGTGCAAGAGTATTGGAAAAGAGTTAAATAACCCGCAGCTTTCCACATTGTAACATTAGTATGGTTTTACTTAAAAAACGTGGAAAACAAGTATAAATGTTAGCAAATACATACCTCAAAAACCATATAAATTCATAACTTCGCAGGTCATATAAAAGCACATTTTTTATACGCATTTACTGTTAAGATTTTCCACTAAGAAAAACCAATGGCTGAAGAAACCGAAAACGATAATTCGCACCAAGAAGACAGAATAATTTCGATAAATATTGATGAAGAGATGCGGGCAGCTTACATTGATTATTCAATGTCAGTTATCGTATCAAGGGCGCTGCCCGATGTACGCGATGGTTTAAAACCTGTTCACAGGCGTGTATTATACGGCATGCTGGATCTGGGCTTGTACAACAACAAATCACACAAAAAATCTGCACGTATTGTAGGTGAGGTATTAGGTAAGTATCACCCGCATGGTGATAAATCTGTATACGATGCCATGGTACGTATGGCGCAAGACTGGAGCCTGCGTTACCCTTTTGTTAACGGACAAGGTAACTACGGTTCAATTGATGGCGATGAGCCTGCAGCAATGCGATATACCGAGGCAAAGCTTGAAAAAATAGCCGAAGAGATGCTGGCCGATATCAACAAAGATACCATCGACTTCCAGCTAAACTTTGACGACTCGCTGCAGGAACCAACTGTATTACCTGCAAAATTCCCTAACCTTTTGGTTAATGGTGCTTCGGGTATTGCGGTAGGTATGGCTACTAACATGGCGCCACACAACCTTACCGAGATTGTTAACGCTACACTGGCATTAATTGATAACCGTCAGATTGAGGTTGCCGAACTGATGCACCACGTTAAAGGGCCCGATTTTCCTACAGGTGGTATTATTTACGGTTACGAAGGTCCGCGCGAAGCGCTGGAAACTGGTCGTGGCCGTATTGTGATACGTGCAAGGGCCGAGATTGAAACTTACAATAACGACCGCGAACGCATTATTGTATCTGAAGTACCATACCAGGTAAATAAGGCGCTAATGATAGAGCGTACTGCCGAGCTGGTTAACGACAAGAAAATTGAAGGCATCTCGGCCATCCGCGATGAATCTAACCGCGAGGGTATACGTGTTGTTTACGAAATAAAACGTGATGCTAATGCAGCAATCGTTCTAAATAATTTGTACAAATACACCGCACTGCAAACATCATTCAGTGTAAATAACATTGCGCTGGTGCATGGCCGCCCAATGCTGCTTAACTTAAGGGATCTGATCCATCACTTTGTTGAGCACAGGCATGAAGTGGTTATCCGCCGTACAAAATACGAGTTATCTGAGGCTGAAAAGCGCGCCCACATATTAGAAGGGTTGCTAATTGCACTTGACCATATTGAGGAAGTAATTAAACTGATCCGTGCATCGTCAACACCTGATGAGGCAAGAGAGGGCTTAATGACCCAGTTTGGCTTAAGCGATATCCAGGCACGTGCCATCCTTGATATGACCTTGAGGCGTTTAACCGGCCTTGAGCGTGATAAGATCCGTGATGAGTACGATGCTTTAATGAAAACCATAGATTACTTAAAATCTATCCTTGCTGATGAAGGCCTGCGTATGCAGATCATTAAAGATGAGCTGATAGAGATAAGAGAAAAATATGGTGATGAGCGCAAAACCGAAATGGTACACTCATCTGCAG